>JAUQXD010001017.1 GCA_030834835.1 Thermoflexales bacterium
AATCGCACAGCTGCTCATTACTGGGCCGATGCCCTGTGCGCCCGTCAAGATAATCATGAATAGATCTGATTTCCTGATCGAAAAGGGCGTAACGACCATCGTTAGATTTTTCTGACATCTGATTCTTGAGCGGTCGGCCCCGGCTGCGTTTTGGCTTGATCTCAGGCAGGGAATGAGCTGGTTCGTTAGAAGTTCGGCGAGGCCGCGCCGCTGGCTTGTATTCGGCGGTAAGTGCGGTGCCTGTTGGCAGTTCGACCGACAACCGATAGCGCTGATTCAATTTGAGCACTTCGATATAAATTGTGTCACCCACTGCGAGTTGGTGATGGTCGTACCAATTGCGCAACTGACCGAAGCCTTCGCGCACACGGCCAAGTGAATCACGGGTTGTCTCCAATTCTTCATCGGTATCGAACAGAATTGAAAAAGGGACACCAGGCTCGGGAAAATACTCTTTGAGTTCACGCGCAATGCTGAGCAAATTGTAGTTGCGATCGGTCAGCGTCAGCGTTTTCGACAGCACTGGCCGGCCATCATCGGCGCTGACGGCCTCGGTTTTCGCAGAAATCGTGTGCGTTGGTGCTACTCGTGTTGGTTTAGGTGCTGTTTCGCTTTTCATAGGTGGCAAGGCACTGGCGGCATCAGTACCCTTGGGCAGGTGGGCAGATAGGCGATAGCGGCGACCCGGTTCGAGCACTTCTAAGTAGATAGAATCACCCTGTTTAAGGCGATGCTGCTGATACCAATCAGTCGCTGTATCGCGTTCTCCACGCAGTCGTGGATTTGTGCTATCAACACTGGTCTTGAACACGATGCCTGTATCCAGCTCAACTGTGAAAGGTTGATCGGCTTCGGGAAAATAGGCGCGCCATGGGCCGCTAACGTTAAACTGTTGATATTGTAAGTCGGTGAAGGTCAATTTTCGCGTAAGAACAGTTGTGTTACTCATATCGCAAAGCCTATGGTTGTCATTGAACTGGCATTAGCCCACTTTTTCAGCTTGCGCCCAGAATTGCTCGAAGAAGGTCGCATCCGTTTTCGACTCAGTATATTCACTTACCATTCGGTGATCACCATAAGCACCGCCAAAAGGTGGCATATTAATCGAGAAATCACGGCTGTATAGATACCGATCATGGGTCAGCTTGCTCTTGCGCAAAAGGCCCAATTGAAAGTTAATTCCACGGCGTCCGAGCTCATTTCGGAGATCGTGTGCCCGTTCAACATGTAGGGACGGTGGTCGACCGTCAGGCGGAGCAATCTGTTCACTCGTCGTGAGCAGACAGATCTCGGTCAGATCGAGATCGGGATACTGGCAGACGTCCCAAATCAGATCGAATACGTGGTCAAGAAGAAAAGGGTCAATCCATTTTATGAAGGACCGACACGACAGCATAAGCTTTCTCAGCGTTGTCCGGTTGTATTCGCCGTTGTTCGGATCCAGGCGGGTGCCGATCACGTTGAAGGGTACTCCTCCAAACAGCGGCAAGTCGTTGATTTGTCTTGCGACCAGATTAGGTCGAGTATTCGCATACTCGGCCAAACGTCGATACTTGCCGCCCGGGGGTAGTGCACTGGTATAGTCCCAATTGCCTACCACAATGAGCGATGTCCGGGCACGTGTAACAGCCACGTTCAGGAGGTTGGCGGTGTTTTCAAGCCATTGCAGACTGCCATCACGCAAGCCAGGCCCTAAGACCGTCGAAAAGAAAATGATGTCTTTCTCGTCACCCTGAAACGTATGTGCGGTGCCTACGGAAACACGATCGCTCAACGACTTGCGCTGGTAAGTCGTTGTCTTCAGCCAGGCACCGATGCGCTCTGCCTGTTGGCGGTAGGGTGTTACAATGCCCATAGTAGCTCCTGGCATTTTGTAACCATCCAGGCTGTTGAGGGTTTGAGGAACCAAAGTTTTGAGCATTTCGATTTCGGCTAAGTTGTAGGCGCTTCCTCCGGCAGGATGTTCCGCCTTGCCATCCACGTGCATCCAGTACACGCCGCAACCACGTTCCACGAAACTAGGCGGAACCTTGCGCCGAGACATATCGGTTCGGATGATCAATTTCTCATCGTAGAATTCGCGATTCGAAAAGCCGATGATACGCGGATCGGAACGGAAATGCTCATTCAGCAAAATCGCTCCCGGTTGCGCGCCGACGCTGCGCTGCGCGATGTCATACAAAGAATGCGTATTGTATAGAAATGCGCTTGTCGCCACTCCAAACTTGTCGGCGATCTGTACGTCTGTATCTCTATATAGCGTTGCCACGTGCCGAAGCTGATTGGGGTCACCGACGATTACCACGCGTTTCGCGCGGTATAACAGCGGCAGGGCTGACGGGACATCGCACTGTGAGGCTTCATCGATGATCACCAGATCAAACAAGCCCGGCGATAACGGCAGGTTGGATTTTGCGGACAAGTTAGTCGTTGCCCATATCGGGAAGACCTGGAGAGCGGCAGGGAGGTTGTTCTTTTCTGCGGCCTTAAGTCGTCCATCATACTGGCCGAACAGTTGCTCTACCGCAGAAACATAATCTCGTGTTTGCTGAATAACCGACGACCCTAAAGCCTTTACTTTTTCAACCCAAACCGCCTTGATGAGGCCGGCGCCGATGGAAAAGATTTCCTGTTCCAGCTTGTCAACTTGCGCGATTGCCTCCGCCTCTGGCGGCAAAGTCGCCATTTCCTGCTGTTGGCGCTTAATGATTGAGTTGGCCCGCCATAGCGCAATCAGATTTCGCCATTTGGTAAGATAGTCGATAATGGCCTGTGGATCGGAATGCGGTTTGAGCAGCCACAGCCGGGTATGTTTTCCGGCCGGACCGGCCTTGAAGTCTGCCAGTGCCGACGTCGCCTCGTCATTCTGATCGAATTTGCTATTGATTCTAGCAATCAAGTTGTCGCGACGTCCAATAAGATCCAGAACGGCCTGCGAGATCGCTTCAATTTCGTTCGACACCGGCTTAGTCAGGTTCAACGGAATTTCAAGGCTGCCTACATCATGACGCAGCGATTCCGGCAACGTCGCCGTTAAGGTCGTCAAGTCCTGGTGTGCCTTCTCGAGTGTGCGCCTCACTCTGTTGAGTTGTGCCTGTAACTCGCAGGCAGACATGAAGACCAGAGCCTCCGCACAGAGTGCCACCAGCTTTTCAGTGTCTTTGAATTTATGTTCAAGCTCCCAATCTACCCCCATAGTCTTTTCAACGGCATCAAATTCGAGAGCAAGCTTAGCAGTAGGGTTTGCCAGACTCAGCCGGGTCAATAAGCGTTGCCACCAAGGGTTCTCACCTTTTGCTATAACCTCTGCCTGCTGATGGATTTGCCGAATTTCGGCCACACACGCCTCAATCTGTTCGCTTTCCCACTGACTCGCTAGCATAGCAGAATGATCGTGTAGCGGCTCAGGCAAGGCATTCAGTGTGGTAGACAGTGACGCAGCGAGCTCACGTGCGGAACGAGCCTGATCAACGATGGCCGCCTGAGTCTCCAATGCTGGCAATAGGGCTTGCCAGGTATTCAGGTAACCTTGAATTGTTTCCAACGAATCAAATTTCTGCTGGGCTAAAAAGCCGGCCCCGAAAGATCCCCACTGAGATTCAAAGCGTTTGATCACTTCAATCAGTGCAAGGTCTTGAGAATTTGTCTGCACCAATCGGGCAATGCTCTCAACCAATCGGACTTGTTCTTCACTTAACCCCAACGCTGCGGGTAGAAGATTGGACAGGACGGCATTTAACCGATCCAGTTCTTCTGCGCGGAATTTCGGAGGATGAGATTCAGCAACCTCAACAATTGAGGCCGGCAAGACTTTTGCCAAATCATCTCGTTCGATCTGATAGCAGCGCGCCAGCCCCTGCAAATCCCGGACATGGTGCAGGATCGCTTGTGCTTCAAGCGTTTGCTTGTGGAGCTGTTGATACTGATTGCGCAAAGCAACTGATGGTGTAGTTTTTCCCGTCGCCACAACATTATTCAAGGCAGCTGCCATACTGGCAACTGCCTTTTTCCGAAACTCTGCTCTACCCGTACGAACCGCACCTGGAAATCCCACTTCATCTTGCAGTCTAGACATGACTACGTCGACAGCCTGGTTGTTTCGGCTTGCAAACAACACGGTTTCACCTGACAGTATAGCCTGGGAGATCAAGTTCAGAATCAACTGTGATTTGCCGGTACCAGGTGGACCAGTCACAACGCTTAGCTGCTCAATCTTTGCAGCAGCCATGGCTTTGCGCTGTTGGTCGTTAGCAGCCACAACGTAGACAGACGGATCTTGATCAACAGGTTCAGCATTCGGATAGCCGTGCTCAGGTAACACGCTAAGCAACGTCTTGAGCGAGGGCTGAACCTGATACCAAGTGCTGGTAGAAGCCAGGTCATGGAGTTCACGTATGAGATTACCCGTGATCTGGCTGGGGGTAACACTGAACAAACATGGAACGCGGTAAACCAGGTTGGGCGTCAACGAACCAAAAGTAGTTTGGCTTGAACTTGGTGATGACAACGACTGACCGGTTATTTCAGATAAGCGGTTGATCAGAAAATCTTCTACGGCTGCTACGCGTGACTGCCCTGCAGCAGGTTTGACCTGATCACATTCGTCTAACAGCGCCGATATTTCTTCCTCCATCAATTTGAAATGACGCAGCGCCGCATAACTCACTTCAAATTCATCGGCTTCAAAGATGAATTTATTGTTGGCTTTTTCGACTGTCACCGGCGTAATCAAGAGGGGCGCGACACGTTGAGCATCAAGCGCCAGGACCGGAAAGCCCAGGCGCAATTCTTGTTCACCAGGCCGCTGGCGCTGCTCAATAAACCGACTCACGTCTCCCAATTGGGATGAAAGTTCGAGCTTGCCGTTTCTACTCAAGAACTGGCGCACATGATCAGGGTTCGCCTGAAAAAAGACGCGCGAACTGGGTTCTTCGATAACATACTGTTGACTATATTCACGAACTACACATTCGGCAAAGTACTCAATCAGTCGATGCCATTCATCGGATGACGTGACGCGCGTGAACTGTGGTGAGAGCGCCTTTGAGCTGCTGGCAGGTTGTTTTGCACGAGACGTGGAGGCGTAAGGTTGAAAAATGGCGCTGTCGGAATGAGATACAGCCGGTGAGTTCTGAGCCGTAGGCGTCGTTGTTGCTTGTGCCGACACAGGCATGGCTGCTGGCGCGCTTGGTGCATCGACCAGTTCACACTCTTGCATATTAGAAATCCAGAAGCTGCGCTCTCCCCCACGCAGGTAGCATTGCGCTCGAATTTTGCCCTGCTCTTCCCACGCTAGCGGGAGAATGACACGTCGCGTAACATCACCGCGAATGTCCCGATACACGATTAGAACCTTGCTTCTGGTTGAAAGAGCGTGATTGATAATGTCATAGTTGCTCGACCCGTAATTGGAGTTAGAGTATTTTCTTCTGATTGCCATACGGTTATCCTTCGGTTACCGATAATGTCGCTATAGATTTTTCTCGAGGCTAATAAATGATCCGATTTGATCTTCGAACCTCTAATGTTTCTCAGTCTGATTGGTCTTCATCTTGCACACAGCCACAATCTTCCGTAGCGATTTGACGAACTCTTCTTCCAGTTGACTCTCGTCGATGTGGGCATACAGCGCCACGGCTTCGGTGTAGGCTTCGCGATGATAGGCAAAGCGCACCCATTCGGCGAGTTCACGGTTGTACGGTTGATGATCGAATTGCCCCGCCAGATACTTCCGAATGACGCGCAGATGCGCTTCGGCGGCGAGGTCGTGCGTGGCATTCATCGTGGCGCGCTCGACGTTGGTGGGCGTGCGCCAGCGGCCTGAGCGTTTGTCGAACCAGAAGTTTTCTA
>JAUQXD010001018.1 GCA_030834835.1 Thermoflexales bacterium
CAATCCGATGATTGGCCTCCAAACCGATATGCCGACAGTGATCACCGATAACTACCCCGGCAAATACGCCATGGCCCGGCCCGATTTCAGCCACGCGCTCGATCGGGGTGTGAGAGGCGCGAATCGCACGCCACTCCAGCCGGGCGCGCCGAATCTGCAACAGTCGGCCAAAACTGGTGGGCGGCATATCGAGGTAATTATCGTAACCGGGCATCTGACTTCTTCACCTCATCAGGTCGCTCGTTGAACAGGGTCCAGCCCCAGACTAGGAACGGCAAGCCGACTAAATACGTTAGCACCAGACCCGCCGCAATCTGATCGGCCTTTACCCCGAACGGCACTAACAAGGCCAGATACAGCGATTCACGCACTCCGATACCCTGAATCGAAACGGGCAGGATCAACAACACGGTAATCAGCGCGGCTACCGCCACAAAGAGCGCCAGTGGCACTTCGGCCCCCACCGCCTGGAAAGCCTCATATACGATCAGCAGGGCCAGCAGCTGAAACACGACGGTCGCCACGATGATCGTCAAAGCTCGCACGGGTTGGCGAAGCGCCCGCCCGGGCACACGCCCCGTCTCGGACACAAATCGCTTCAACCAGGTTATCAGTCGCGACGCACCTGCCGGGCGACGCTTTAACCCGATCCACAACACCACACCCGCTAGACCCAGTGCGCCGATGATCCACGGACCGGCCCCGTCACGCAGCTGAAAGTCAGGTAAAGCAGGCAGCGTAAGCCCGGCGGCAATTCCCAATCCCCCCAGAAACGTCAGGCCCAATGCCCGCTCGATCAATACCACCAGCGCGGCAGTCGTGCTGCTCTCGCTCACCTGCCGGGTGTCGTAAATCCTGACCACATCACCCGTCAGCGTGCCCGGCAATAGGTTGCTGACAAAAAAGGCTCTCAGATACGATCGGAACAATAGTCGCCACGACGGTTTGACTGCGCCCACTATCGCCAGCAATTGTTGCCATCGCCACGCGCCCACGCCAAATTGCAGCGCCGCCAATCCCATCGCCAGTAAGATCCGGCCATACTGGGCGGCCTGTAACGCCTGCGCCACGTCAGCCAGATTGATTGAGGCGACAATCAACAGCAACGACCCGATCGTTACGCCCCATCGCACCCAACGCCAGGCCTGTTGCCAGGTCATAGCGAATACAGGACCCGTTTGAGTATCGACCAATATGCTTTCAAGCCGGCATCCAATGTGCGCTTCATCAGCCGCCCCGGTGCATGGCTCAACACGATCGGCGAGATGGTCAGCGGATCGGCCGTCAATAACTCACGATCGCTAACTCGCCGCTCCCGCTGGATTTCGCGTCGTTTCTGAATTATGGCGCGTCTGTTGACCCATAGCCAGCGCCAGGCCTCCCAATATGCGCCGGGTAACTTCATTTTCAGCAACAGACCGAAATTGAGCAATTCCGTCAACACCAGCGCCGGCAGAATACCAATCAGCGTTCGCCTTTGATAATCCTTAAACATTGACAACCACCGATTTCGGGTATGCAGATAGGGTCGTCGGCGTGGATACGATCCCTGACTGCGCACCGAAAACTCGCCGGTGCCGCTACCATGATACACCACCGAATGCGGCTCATACCAACACGTCCAGCCGCGCAGGCGCGCCCGGTAACAGTAATCAAACTCTTCATGGTACACAAAGAAATCCGGATCACAGCCGCCGATTGCCAGATACTTATCGCGATCAACCAACATTGACGTCGAGTCGACCGCGCCAACCTCGCGCGGTTCCGAAGGTGACACGGTAGGTCGAGACGCCGGTTGCCACATCTCGAATACATTGAGATGCCCGGTAAAATGCAGGCTGCTGCCTGCCGATTGAATCTCCGTTCGGTCCAGGGTCAGCACCCGTGACCCTACGGCAAATGTCCGCGTCGGATCACGTCGATACTGTTCAATCAACGGCTTCAGCCAGCCTGGTTCAACGACCACATCCGGCCCGGTCGCGCATACCAGCGGCGAGATTGCCAGCGCAAAACACTGGTTAAGCGCCGCCGAATAGCCAAGGTTGGTCTCGTTGCGAACCACTCTGACGCGTGGGTACCAGCCTAGAATCTCGAGTGAATTATCTATTGAATGGTTGTCAACTATCAGGATTTCAGCAACGGGAACTTCGCTGCGCTCTACCGATTCAATATAGGCAGCCAAATAATCAGCGTGATTGAAGTTGACGGTCACTACCGAAACGTCAGGCCACTGTTTCATTGCAGACCTCAGCCGTGGTGAGCACGCTCCAGCCACACGGCCAGCATCAATAGCGCCCACAGCCGCTTGCCGTAATTGACACGTCCATTGTCATGCTGGACCAACAACTGCTCGATCGCCGCGGGCTTGAACCACTCATTCAGCGCTCGATTATCGATCAACCGTTCGCGTGTCCACTCGCGCAGTTCGTTGTTAAGCCACAGGCCAACCGGTACGCCAAAACCCTGCTTGCCGCGCTTCAACACGTCGGGCGGAAGTTTATCCGCAAACGCCGCCGTCAACAACCACTTGGTCTTCAGGCCGCGCGTCTTGTAACGCCCCGGCAAGCGCGCCGTCCATTCCACCCACTCCGCGTCGAGGAACGGCGCGCGCGCCTCCACCGAATGAGTCATCGTCATGCGATCGGTCTTGGGCAGCAAGTCGCCCGCCAGGTACGTCACGTGATCGGCGTGCAGCGTTCGATCGAGCCGCGTGCGGGCGTGCGCGTCGTCATAGGCTGCCGCGATCACATTCGCCGTATCGATCGATTTCAGTTCGTCGCGCCATCGATCGGTGTACAACGCCAACTTGTCCGTATGCGAAAAATATGATCCCCACCGCACCAGCGAGGCTTTAGGCGTCACTGCCGAAAACTGTCCCAGCCGTTTAAGCGCTGTGATAGGATTGCGATCTTCGGGCAGCCGCGCCGTATCCGGCAGCCAACCTGTCGACGCGGGCACGACCCGCTGCGTCAACCAGTGCGGCAGCGCCGCATACGGGCGCAGAATGCCATCATACACGTAGCGGCGATAACCAGCCAGCGTCTCATCGCCGCCATCGCCGCT
>JAUQXD010001019.1 GCA_030834835.1 Thermoflexales bacterium
GCGCCCGCCAACGCAGCTCCGCCCAGCACCAGATCCGCGCCCGCTTCGCCAACTTCACTGGCGGCCTCACCCAACGAGAAGGACGCCGCCTCTTCGGCTTCGGCGCTGACCGGCTCGACGGGCGTGGCCGGAGACGGGCCAAAGGCTTCCACCAGGCGCTCGACCGTCGCGCGATCGGCATCGACGGATATCTTGCGGGCGGGCGGCGACGCCTGGACTGCTGGCGGCGGCTCAACTTCTGGCAGCGGTCCGGTACTGCCGAGCTGTTTCAGCCAATCGGGGGTCTCTTCGGCCGGTGCTTGATCGAGCGGCGGAACTGTGACTTGCAGCTGTGACAACCAATCGGGCGTTTCACCCGACGGTTCGGCTGAGATCGCCGTTTGATCGAGCGGCCCGGTGCTGCCGAGCTGCCGCAGCCAATCCGGCGTATCAGCAGATTCCTCCGGCTCCGTCACCGGGGCTTGATCGAGCGGCCCGGTACTGCCCAGCTGACGCAACCAATCGGGCACTTCTTCACCCATCGCCGCGGCCGGCGATTTAGCCGATGCTGCGTCCAACGCACCCGTCGCACCTAACTGCTTCATCCAATCGGGCGTCTCATCGATGACGGGCTCGGCCTGCGGCAATTTCCGGGGATCAAGCTCACCCGTCCCCAGTTGGAGAATCCAGTCGGGCACATCTTCGTCGCGCATGGCGGTGGTCGGCTCCGGCGTGCTGGTCGTGGTCAACTGCGCCAGCCAATCGTCGGACGGCTCCATCGAGGTTGATTGGGCGGCCGGCTCGTTCATTGAGGCGGTCCCCATGGCAGCCAGCCAGCCAGGCACTTCTTGACTGGGACCGGTCTCGGGTTGTTGCACCGATAGGCCCTGCAGCCAGTCCGGGATTTCGCCGCGCAGAGGCTCGGTGCCCGGCATGTGCAGGCCGGTGGGCAGCGGCGGATTGATCGCCGACTCAGGAGCCTCCAGCTGCGACACGGGCGCGTTGAGTTCAGACAGGCCGCGCAGCCAATCGGGCACTTCTTCCTGGGGAGTCGACGTACCATCGGTGTCCAGCAGTTCGCCGTAGGAGAGCTGCTCCAGGCGCGCCACAAGAGTATGGCGCACCGGCAGCGGCGACTCACTGCCAAACAACTGCGCCGCCTGCAAATTATCGGGGTCAACCGCCTGCGCGCGGCGGAACGGCGTCTCACTGTCACTGCTGCCGCTGGCCTGCAGAATCTCGCCCAGAATGAGGTTGGCTTTCAGGCAATATGGCAGCTTTGCCGTAATCGATTGCGCCAGATCAGATGCTTCAATGCGCTGGTTATCACGCCACAACACTTCGGCCAACAACACTTGCAGATCGGCGCGATCCGGTTGATCGTGCAAAATCTGCCGCAAATTGGTAATGGCCTCGGTGGTCAGATCGCCGTTGGCGTACATGCGCGCCAGCGCGCTGCGCGTCAATGAGACCCGCTCCGGCTCGCTGCCATCGCGCCGGCCATACAGCCGGCGCAGTTCACTCTGGATGATCTCATTGCCGGGCATCAGATCGTAGGCGCGCTCCATATGCCAGATCGCGTGATCGAGTTCGCCCTGTCGATCGTGCACAATGCTGAGGCCGACGCGCGCCACAAAATCTTCCGGATCGACGGCAATCACGCGGCGAAAGACATCGCCCGCCCCGGCATAGTCATCCTTCTCCAGCAGCGCCTTGCCCAGCACGCGATAGACCTCAAGGTATTTGGGATACAGGCTGAGCAGGTGACGGCCATGCTGCAGCGCCACATCATGGGCACTATTCTCAATCATGCCGTCGATTTCATTCACGTATTCACGGAGCGGTACCTCAGCCATAGGGCCTCGCTTAAGCGGAGAGTTAAGGCATTATCCAATGGTTCAATAATTTGTGCAAGTGAAAAGACGCCGCTGAGTGAGCCTCAGCAGGCGGGCAGGCCATGCAGGGCGCGCAGTTGATCGAGATAACCCGCCTCGATGTCACGCGGCGTGCGGCGCGGCGGCCCGATCGGATCGTCAAACGCCCGATCGCCCAGCAGCGCGCCAAAGGATGCGACGACCCCATACGCTAAACCGTCCAAACCGTAGCCGCCTTCCAGCGTCAACACGAGTTTGCCGTCGCACAAATCATTCGACAACTGCACCAATCGCTGCGTGAGATCAAAGAACCCCTGATCCGTCATCAGCAACCCGCCAAGTCGATCACTCCAGTGTGGATCGTAACCGGCGCTGCACAAAATCAACTGCGGCTTGAAGCGCCGCGCGATCGGATCGAGCAGCTGATCGAAGATGGCAATTAACGCCGCATCGCCCCAGCCCGGCAAAACGGGCACATTTACGCTGTAGCCCACGCCGGCACCGTCGCCGATCTCGCTCCAATGTCCGGTGCCAGGATAGATACCCCATTGATGCGTTGAAAAGAACAACACGCTCGGATCATCATAGAAGATCGAATTAGTACCGTTGCCGTGATGCACATCGAAGTCCACGATCAACACTCGATCGAGTCCGAAGTCCGATCGGGCGACGTTGGCCGCGATGGCGACGTTGTTGAATAGGCAAAAGCCCTCACCATGATCGGTAAAGGCATGATGGCCGGGCGGTCGCACGAGCGCGAAGGCATTGGTCACTTCGCCGCGCAGCACAGCCTGCATGCCCGTGACAACCGCGCCCGCCGCGAGCAAAGCCGCTTCATACGATTTTGGCGCGACATACGTTTCATCTCCGCGCCCCATCAAACCGCCACCGCCGCGATCGGCTGCGCGCTTGACCTGCGTCACGTAATCGGCGTGATGAACCCGCGTGAGGCGTTCGAGCGTAATCGGCTGCGGCTTTAATTCGATCAGGCGCTCACGCATTCGGGACACATCGAGCGCGCGTTGAATGTGCTCTAACCGTTCGGGGCCTTCAACGTGATCGTGCTGAAAGTGCTGTAGATAAATGGGATCGTAGAGATACGCCGTGGACATACTCAAATTGTACTCGCGGAGTTGTGCGAGTCAAGGGTACTGAAGACAAGGCTGCCGAAAACGCAGATGACACGGATGATTCACATCATTCGTGTCATCTGCGAAATCCGTTTCCGAAGATGCTTAGCGAATCGCTACTGCAATGTCGGCGTTTCCTTGCCAGACGCGCGCAGCGCCCAGATCGTACCAACCAGCAGCACCACCGCCAGCGCCACCACCACGAAGTTGAGTGAACCATCAGCATTCGTCATGTTGTAGCGCACGATGAGCGGTGCAGCGATCAGGCTGACCAGGTTCGCCACTTTGATCATCGGGTTCAGCGCCGGGCCGGCCGTGTCCTTCAGAGGATCGCCGACCGTATCGCCGACGACGCCCGCCTTGTGCCGCTCGGAGCCTTTGCCCGTGTTCTTCTTGAGATCACGCGGTTCATCCTCAATCGACTTCTTAGCGTTGTCCCACGCGCCGCCCGCATTGGACATGAACACCGCCAGCAATTGACCGCTGAGGATGATGCCCGCCAGGAAGCCGCCCAGCGCCTCGACTTGCAGGACGAGGCCAACGAGCAACGGCACCACGACCGCAATCACGGCCAGCGGGATCAACTCTTTCTGAGCAGAGGCCGTGCTGATGCCGACCACCCGCGCATAGTCCGGGGTCTTTGTACCCTCGATGACACCGGGGATCTTGAACTGCCGCCGCACTTCTTCGACGATCTGCCCTGCCGCGCGGCTCACTGCGCGGATCGACAACGAACTGAACAGCCACGGCAGCGCGCCGCCCAGCAGCAGACCGATGAACACTTTCGTGTCATTCAAGCGGATGTTGTTCATGATATCGGCTACGGGTACGCCCAATTGTTCCTGAACACGTCCCACATCCGTGATGTAGGACGCGAACAATGAGACTGCCGCAATCACTGCTGAGGCAATCGCCACACCCTTGGTGATGGCCTTAGTCGTGTTGCCCACCGCGTCGAGGTCGGCCATGATCTGGCGGGCCTTCTTGGTGTTGTCGTCTTCCATGCCGGTCCAGGCCATCTCGCCGATGCCGTTAGCGTTATCGCTGATCGGGCCGTACGAGTCCATGGCTACGTTGTTGCCGGTGTGGCTCAGCATACCGATGCCGATCATGGCAACCGCATAGAGCACGTAGGTCGCACCGTCGCCGCCATACAACAGCAATGCGC
>JAUQXD010001020.1 GCA_030834835.1 Thermoflexales bacterium
TCAAGGAGTTTCCAGACTATTACACGCGCCTGGACAAACTGGAAACCGAAGCAGATGAATTCTGGGCTGCAAAACGCCAAGTTTGATCAGGCAGCCAGCTAGATCGCCAATGCCACGGAAAAAGAAGGCAAGCGTGCGATAAGGAGTTTCCATGTCCAATCATGATGTGCAATCCAAATCGGCCAGGGCCACCCAACTTCATGCGGGGCGTGGTCAGGGAGATGATCTTGCTGCTCGTCGTCTTCCTGCCTGGCTTCGTGCCCATGTGGCTCAAGTCGCGTGACGCGGCCAGCCGCCTGTCTGAGGCAGAACGCCACTTGAATTTAGCCAGCGCACAAAACACTTTGGCCGCGGCCGCAATTGATACACGGTAGAGCGAGTATGTGTCGGCCCGGCAACGCGCCGGGCGGCATCTTTTGTCTGGAGGACAGCATGTGTAATCTCAAAATTGACCAGCGAGTAAGCTTAACGGGGAATGTGTTCTGCAAAGCCTGCGGCCAGGTTGCCGCGCAAGGCGGAATAGCGGCGACCTTTGCGGGGCACGAAGGCGGGTTTGATGTGTTCCGCTTGATCGAGCCGCTGATTTGCCCGCGGTGCGAAGCCGTAAACAAAGCGGCCGAACAGCCCTGTGCCGATCCAGTTGCCACGCAGGTTGCCGCCCAACCACCGATCGGCAGCAGACAAACCGATCGGGCTACAGTTGTTTCCGAATCAAATTGAGGTGATGCACTTGACTAACCTGACACCCTCCCAAATCGAAAAACTTTGGAAATGGGGCCAGGATGACTGATCCCACTCGACGCAGTTTTCTCAAACTGGCCGGCAGCACGCTGTGCGCAGCGGCGGCCTTACCCTTCGTCAACCTGGCACAGCAGTATGCGGCCCCACACCCGCCAGACGAGCATGCGCTACTGGGACAGCTCGCCAGTCCGTTCGCTGCGCCGCCCGCCTCGTTGGGCCGCGTCGCCACCTGGCGCGTTGATATATTCGCTGATGCCACTCGCCAATCTACGCTTGTGCGCCGGGCCAGTCGGGATGATGTCTTCCCGTTGTATGAGCAGATCATCGGTGAAGCAGTGACGTCATACAATGCCGTCTGGTATCAAACGGATGGCGGCTACATCCACTCGGCCTGGGTGCAGCCCGTCGAGAACAGCCTCAATCCCGTCGATCTGGCGCAGAATAATTTCTGGGGTGAAGTAACCGTGCCGTTCAGCGACACACGCCGTGCCCAGAATCCAGCCATCGGGCGGTCGACGCGTTTGTACTATACGAGTGTCTATCGCGTCATCGCGGTCGTGACAGGCCAGGACGATCAACCGTGGTACCGCCTGCAGGACGGTATCACCTGGTCGCCCGGCCCCTATGTGCCAGCCGCGCATATCCGCCGCATTGACCCGTCTGAATTGACACCGCTTTCGCCGGGAGCCAGCAAGCGCATCGAGGTCGATCTGCAAGCGCAGATCATCACGGCCTACGAAAACGATGTGCCCGTATTGACTTCTCGGGTGGCCAGTGGCTATGGCGCGAATCGCACGCCCGGTGGCACGCACCATGTCCTGTGGAAATCCCTGGCTTCGCGCATGACTGGCGGGGCAGGCAGCGGTTATTACGATCTACCGGGTGTGCCGTTCCCGACCTATTTCACTCCGCAAGCAGCGGCGATCCATGGTGCTTACTGGCACAACGACTTTGGTCATCCGCGCAGTCATGGCTGTCTGAACGTGCCCGCGCCGGTAGCCCGCTGGTTCTGGCGTTGGACTGAGCCGTCGGCGCCCTATGAGCTTAGACGCTATGACACACCTCGCGGCACAACCGGCACCGAGATCAAGGTAACGTAAGTCAGGAGCACACGAACATGCTCAATACGAAGGACACGCTTGAAAGGAGCTACCGTTGAAAATCCTGCTGGTCTACCCGGAGTTTCCAGACACTTTTTGGAGTTTCAAGCACGCGCTCAAGTTCATCCGCAAGAAGGCCGCCTCGCCGCCGTTGGGCCTGCTGACTGTAGCCGCGATGCTGCCCGCCGAATGGGAAAAACGGCTGGTTGATCTGAACGTGACCAGCCTGTCCCACGCTGATCTGGCCTGGGCTGACTATGTCTT
>JAUQXD010000104.1 GCA_030834835.1 Thermoflexales bacterium
GGCGTGTCGATGGTGAGGCGCACGGCCGCCGGCGTATTCACCAGTTCACCACCATTCTGCCAGATAAAGGGCGCGGCGCGGATCAACGACGGTTCCAGGCCCACACCGTATTGATCGATCCGGCCGTCGCCATCCAGGTCTTTGGTCAGCGCTTGCGCCGCGCCCAGAAAATCATCCCACGTCCAGTCGTTGGCCGGCTCGGGCACATTGGCGGCCTTGAACAGATCGGCGTTGTAATACACCACCAGGCTGGAGAGGTTCTGCGGCACGCACAGCAGTTGGCCGTCCCACATAAACGGTTCGATCGCTTCGACGTAAAAATCACTCTCTTTGATGATGGTACTCTTCGCCAGATACGGCGCAATCGGTTCGATGACGCCTTTGGCGGCGAAGCCCGCATAGCGCCGATAGTTGATCAGCACGATATTGGCCGGGGTGCCGGCGGCAAAATCGGCGGCCAATCGGGTGCGGTAATCACCCTGCGAGGGAATGTGGATCAGTTCGATCTTGATCGACGGATGCTTTTGCTCGAAGGCTCCGGCCAGCGTCTGATAGGCTTTCAGTTCGGCCGGGTCGCCGAAGATCATAAATGAGACATTGCCGGGGGCGGCGGGGGCGGCACAGGCTCCGAGGGTCATCAACACAATCAAAGCAACGGCAACAACGCGACATAACCTGACGGCAGACATGCAAACTCTCCTCAAAATATTCGACAAAACCCTGCGGGTCAATTTGACCCGCAGGGTTTTGGTCTTGATGGATACGCGCAACGGCCACGCGCATCGAGGGGTGCTACATATTGGTCGTGCGCTGGAACTTCAACGTCTGGCGGCGGCTCTTGCGAACCTTGGCGGCCTTCTTGCGCTTGCGAACGATGCTGGGCTTCTCAAAGAAGCGCCGGCGGCGCACTTCGCTCAGGATGCGGTCACCCTGAACGATCTTGTTGAACCGTTTAAGTGCCGATTCAAACGACTCATTGTCGTCAACGACTACACGCGTCAAAACAATCACCCCTCTCTGCGTCATTTGTGGAAATTGGAGGTTAGAGTTTGGAGGTTGGAACACCTTGCCAACCAGACACGCTAACATCCAACG
>JAUQXD010001021.1 GCA_030834835.1 Thermoflexales bacterium
GTCGCCGCCCGATCGAGCCGCGCCGTCAGCGTCATCGAGGTGGTCGGCGTGCGCATCACGGCCACTTTCACGGCTTTGGCAATCCATTCGTAGCGCGCTCCCGCAATCGATAGTGCCGCATCGGGCTGCGCCTTGAGCAGCGACTTCAACGCGCCGAAATCAATCGGATCCATGATCGGCCGCAGTTGATCGAGCAAGGCTCGATCGCCTTCCTGCAACTTCAACGCCGCCCAGTGCAAGGGATAAACTTCCGGCAGCACCGCCGCTACCGATCGTTCGATCTCGTCCAAAGCGCGATCGAGTTTGGGCGACACCCTTGGGCTGCTGATCGTCATCGGCGGCTGCACTGCCGCTTCGATCGCCGCCGTGATCAATGGCTCAATACCAATACCCTTCGCCGCAATCAAATCAAACACAGGCACGCCCAGCGCGGCGCTCAACGCGGCGGTGTTGATGCGGATGCCGTTTTGTGCGGCCACGTCCAGCATATTCAGGGCCACCACCACCGGCCGACCCAACTGCACCAACTCGGCCACGAGGTATAAACTGCGTTCGAGGATGGCCGCATCGACTACGGCGATGACGACGTCGGGGTTTTGCGTCAGCAGATATTCACGCGCAATAAGTTCTTCGGGGGAATTGGCGGTCAGTGAATACGTGCCGGGCAAATCGACCAGTTCCAGCGTGATGTCGCCGCGCGTGCAGAAGCCAATTTTCTGCTCGACGGTTTTGCCCGGCCAGTTGCCCACGTGCTGATTAAGCCCCGTGAGCAAATTGAATACGGTGGATTTTCCAACATTCGGCTGCCCGGCCAACGCAACATGAATCCGCGTCAACGCAGTCTCGTTGGCGCGGATTTGATCGGGCATAGCTGTGCCCGCCGAAGCGTGACATGCGCCGCCCATTAACCGATCCTTCGCAGCCGAATCGCCAGCGCTTCACGGCGGCCCAGCGCGATGCGTGTATGAATGACGCTGACGATGAGCGGGCCGCGTCCCGAATTGCGCACCATCGACACGCGGCTGCCCGGCACAAAGCCCAGCGCCGCCAGCCGTCCCACGATCGATCCGCCGCCCGACAGGGTCAAAATTTCGGCGTCACTGCCCGCTGGCAATTCATCCAATCCAATTCCCGGCATGGTCTCTTCCTTGTTTCCCGCGAAGCGCCCTTGAAGCGCAGCGGAAAGGGTTGCCTACTTGCCTACTTGTTTCCTTGACTACTTCTTGCACTTCGCGCACACACCCGTCAGACACAAACACGCCCGCGCCACATCAACGCCATACTCAGCCTGCAATTGTCGCCGCAATGATAAGACGTGCGGCGAGTCAAACTCGATCACCGCGCCGCACTTGCTGCATGTGAAATGATAATGCTCCGTGTTGGGCGTCGGCTCAAACACTTCGCGATGATTATCCTGATCGAAGTAACGGGATTTGATCAAACCGTGCGTTTTGAGGAAGGCCAGCGTCCGATAGACCGTGGAGGGATTCACCGCCCGATCGCGCTTCTGCGCCCGCGCGATGATGTCTTCGGCCGTCAGGTGTTCGTGGCTGCCGGCAATCACCTCCAGGATAGCGCGGCGCGCGACTGTCATGCGACCGCCTTCAGAGGCGATGGCTTGTTCGGCCTGGATGACAAATTCGGGTTGAGTCACGACAGTCCTTATTGCAAGTGAGTTGCAATAAGGATACAACGGGGTAAGTCAATCAGACAGTGACAACCGTAATGTAAAAACGTGACAGGTGACAGACCTCGGAGGTTTTAAGACACCAGCAGATCATCATCCGGCCGCTAAAACCTCCGAGGTCTTCTTGTAACTCTAATCCGCCACTGCCAGCACCGTCGAGAGGCCCACCGCCTGCTGTTCGCGCGTAAAGCCGATCACGTCCAGTTTCGCCAGCAGTCCAATGCACACCGCCAGCCCAATCGCTTCCAGTACAAACACGCTGGCATACGCGATCGGAAGCGAGCCGCTCAGCGTCAGGCCTACATCGCGCACGACGCCGCCCAGCCCGATGCCCAGCCCGCGCGACACCAGCTGCGTCATCGTCCACAGCCCCAGATACGAACCGGCCTGCTTCTCCGTCGTCATCGCCATCAGCAGACTGACGCCGCCCACGGTATATACGCCAAAGCCGAGGCCAAAGACGATAAGCGCGGGCGTGATGAGCCACCGGGTCAGCGTGATCCCGGCCAGCGCCAGACTGATCAAGCCCACAATCATCACGCTCAGGCCAATCGTCGCCGAGCGCGACTGCTCTTCCGGCTTGCGGCGGCGCGTGATGATCGATGTGACAATCATCGCGCCCAACACACCGGAGCCAAAATAGGCACTGAAGCGCGTGGTGGCTTCCACATCCATGCCAAACACATCGCCGCCGAACGGCTCCAGCACGGCGTCTTGTGCGAACGACGCAATCGCGCCCAGGGCTAGAAAGTAGAAGAATTGCCGCGCACGCCGATCGGCCCACATGCCCGACAACAGTGCGCGCAACGATGGGCGCTGCTCGACCGCTCGACGATCGGCCGCTGTCACCCGTCGCTCTTCACCTGCCACCGACACAATCCAGATGATCATGGCAATCAGCGTCGTGCCGAAGACCAATCCCTGAAATTGGTCCGGTAAGTATTCCGGCAGCAGCCGCCCAAACGCGATCGGCGATAGTGCGAAGCCGAACAGCAAAATCATCTGCACGATGCTAATGGCGACGCCGCGTTTAGCCGCCGGAGTCCGATCGTGAATCAGCGCCAGAAACGGCCCGCCCGAAATCGCCGTGCCCGCCCCATACGCGATAAATAACCCGATGGCCGCCACCCAGCCGATCGGGTCGTTGAGATCGCCCGCCAGGCGCAGCGTGCTGATCGGCAGCAGGATCAACGCAAGTAACATCAAGCCGCGCCCCAGCCAGATGTAGGGCGTGCGGCGCAGACCGCCGATCGGCGTGGTATCCGATCGGAAGCCGATCCAGATCGAGATCGGCGCGAGCAGATAGCGCAGCGCCAACAAGAGCGAGACCGGCGTCGCGCTCGCGCCCAGATCGGTGATGAGGATGCGATTCCAGACCGAGGCCGTGAGGATGTCCACCATAGCCGATCCGAAGTTGAACGACCCGATCTTTAGGGTGCGGAGAAAACTGAAGCGCACTGACGGCTCCAAGGCAAATCCTCCAAAATCTAAGTTAATTCATCTAATACGTGTAGATTTTATCAGATTAGACCGGGCGGTCAAGGCAAAAAAGACCTCGCAGGCCATTAAAGCCCACGAGGTCAGGCTCAGTCCAGCCAGAGGGTGCGATCTTCAAACGA
>JAUQXD010001022.1 GCA_030834835.1 Thermoflexales bacterium
TCGTCCCAATGAGCATAGTCGATGGCTGTGGCATCCAGCTGCTGCAATTCGTTTTCGATATTCTCCAGCACGCGCTCAACATCGCGCTGCGCGGCCTGCCGCTCCAGTTCCTCATAGTCACGCAGCCACATGGAGCGCGCCACCGTGTAGGCAGCGCCGAGCGAAGCAATCAGCAGAGCGCCAATCACCACGACCCGCTTCCACGGGCTTGACATCAGGCCAGCCATTTGAACATCATCACGGTCATGGTCTCTCGGACAGGCGCTGCACACGCCGATTTCTCAGTCGCCGCCAAATCCCGCCAGCAACTCTGCGATGGGCAGCGCGTAACGCACATGCCCGTCACGACCCGTCAACGTGTGCGCCATACACAACGAATTGATGATGGCTTCCTCAACACTTTCAACCGCGGCTCGAAACAGGCCGTCGATCACGCGCACCTCGTCGGCTAAGGCGGTCTGCGTGATCGTGATGGATGCGGCGTCATGCGGCGCAGCATGCGTCACTTGATTCGCCGTGCTGAACGCGATCACGAAATCGCCGCTGCCGTGACCGTAGTGGCTGCCCACGCGCGCCAGCGCCGCACCTGAGCGCCGCACCACCCGATCGAGTTGGCGCGACGACAACGGCGCGTCGGTCGCCAGCACGATCATGATCGAGCCGCGCTCGATCGGGTCCGAATATCGATCGGGCGTGATCAGCCGCCCCACGGGCACGCCGTCGATCACCAGATCGGACGCGCGGCCAAAATTCGTCTGCACCAGCGAGCCCAACGTGTAGCTCCCCAATTCGATCGGCAGGACGCGGCTCGCCGTGCCGATGCCGCCTTTCCAACCGAAACACGTGGTGCCCGTGCCTGCGCCCACGTTGCCTTCGGCGACTTCGTTGGAGGCCTGTTCAATCGCCGAGAAGACGTGCGCGGTCTGAACGTGCCGTCCTTGCAGATCGTTCAGATAGCCGTCGTTCGTCTCGCCGACGATCACGTTGACGCTGCCGGTGGTGATGCCAATGTCGGGGTTCTGCTGGATCGCATAATCGATCAGCGCGTCGGCCACGCGGGGTACGTTGAGCGTATTCGTCAGCGCGATCGGCGATTCGATGACACCCAGTTCGCGCACCTGCTCAAAGCCAAATGCTTTGCCATAACCGTTGAGCGTATGCACGGCCGCGCGCACTTTGGCGCGATAAACGTTGCCCGGATGAGGCAGAATCGCGGTGACGCCGGTGCGGATGGGACCATACCCTGGCGTCAGTGGCCCGTCGCCTTTGATCAGTGTGGTATGACCGACGCGCACGCCGTCAACGTCCGAGATGGCATTGCGTGGCCCGGTCGGTAGGTCGCCCGGCGTCAAACCCAGTTGTCGTGCCCTAAGGCGGGGCATGCGATCATTTTCGCACATCAGTCTGCTGTCGAGAAAAAACCGCCTCAACGACTCATTGAGGCGGTTACATTCAGCTCAGATTACGGCAGTGATCAGGCTAGCGCGCCATACGTCAGACGCCGGTTCATCACCGTCTGCACTCGCGCCACAAGGTCACGCGGGCCAATCGGCTTCTTGATCCAGTCGTCGGCCCCGTAGCGCGCAGCGGAATTCCGGCCAAGACGATCTTCCAGCGCCGAGACAAAAATCACCGGCACGCCTTTGGTGCGGCTGTCCGATTTCAACTGGCGGCAGGTATCATAGCCGTCCATCCCCGGCATCATGATGTCCAGCAAGATGACGTTTGGATCAGAATCAACGGCGCGCGCCAATGCTTGCTCGCCACTGGCGGCTTCAATCACGTCAAAGCCGGCGCGGGCAAAAATGAGCCGCAACAGCTGCCGCACGCCGTCATCATCATCGGCGACCAGGATTCGGGGCAACATAGGGTTTGTCCTAAGCCGGCAAATAAGCCGGCCGTCTCGCCCGTTGTGACTCCACCCAACCGTATAGCTGGCGCGCAAACGACTCCAGCGACTCGGCCCGGATATTCATCAGGACCTGGTGCTCTTCGGGCGATAGGTCAAACTGGCTGAGCAACCGGGCGCGCTTGCCGTTTAACAGGCCCGCGCGGAAATCCCGATCGATAATAGCACTGCCGACCACATCTTCCAATGCTGGCGACATAATTCCCCCCTCATAGATTTGCTTGATTTAGTAGCCGCCGCCGCCGCCGCTGATCGGGGCATTAATGATCAGGAACCCTAGAGCCAAAGCCAGCGTCAGCAACCGAGAATTCGACATGATCTGAACCGAAAAGTGGCGAATAGCGTTAACCATGACCTGCCTCCTGCAAAGTGTAGATTGGTCACAGTGTATCAGGCGGATATGATAGAAACTATGATAGAAAACCGCCTGATCCTTACGAATTTCTGATTTTGTGAATTCCGGGGCGGAACTACAACACGGGTGAGCCAGAGGAGTGTGACCGGACAGATTGTGCAGCACGGATTTGCCTGGCGAGCGCGCGGACGTCCGGGTTGGGGCGAGTGCCAAGTTCCTTCAAGAGACGGCGGCTCATTTTGTCATAGTGGGTCAGCGCCCGTGCCGATTGGCCGATCTCAAACAGGCAGCGCATCACCACTTGATGCAGGTCTTCCCGGTAATAGTCTTGTTCCAGGCCGCGCTGCGCAGCCGCCAGGGCATCTGAATATTGTCGGCGGGCGAGTAACTCATCGACCAGCGTTCGCACCAACTCGAAAAACTGCACTTGCAGCCCGTCACGCGGCTGAGTGGGCCACTCTGCGTAAGAGTCCATCAGATACGGGCCGACGTACAGATTCAGCGCCTGCTGGAACTCGGCCACCCGATCGGGATCACCAGCCGATCGATTTCTGGCCGAGACCAGCAATCGCCGAAATTCGGCCACATCGTACCAGACATTCATGGCCGGATCGATCCGGTAGAAATCATCCTCAAAGATCGCGAACTCAACGCCCAGCGCGCGACGTGCTTTGTACTTGGCCGCATGGAATGAACTGGTCATCCGCCCGGGCGAAAGATTGGGCCAGAAGATCGCGCCAATCTCGTCGCGGCGCAGCGGTGGATGTTCCAGCAGAAAGAAAAACAGTTCCCGCGCCAACGCTGAACCGCCCCACTCGGCTGAGGCCAACACCCGCCCATCACGCCAGACCTGCCCGACGCCAAATGCCCGAACTTCAATACGTGGTGGGGCAACCGTCGACGCAACCACCGGCGGCGCTATGGCGTCGACCGTTTGAACGGTCGTCACCCACTGACTCAACAGACGATCGTCAACCTGTGCAGCCCCCCAGTTCAACAAAGCCGCAGCCCGCCGTCCCTCGACCAGTGCAAACGGTCGGCAGCCCAGCCGATGCCCCAGCCGCACCATTTCAGTCAGACAAAGTCTGGCCGCCAGTTCATCATGATTCAGGTAATGAGCGTGCGCTTGCCACAACAACATCCGTCCTAAATCCAGATACGAGTCTGACTGGCGCAGCGCATCCACCGCCCGATTGAGGTCGGCCAGTCCCGCTGCAACCTGCCCTTGCTCAACCCTGGCAATGCCGATGGAGGCGAGGGCGTGGTTAGCGTACGCGTGAATGCCTTCTCGTTCAGCCAGACTACGTGCCTGCTCAAACAAAGACAGCGCGCGCTCCAGATCATCCGTTAACCGATAAGCGTGCCCCAGACCATTAAGCAGCCAGCTCATGATGGCCTGATCGCCCAACTCACTGGCCAGATTAAGCGCCTGCCGGTACAGGCTGATGGCCTGATCGCTGTCGCCGCGATCACGCTGCGCTGCCGCAATGCCATCCAGCAAATAGGCCCGATTGTGTTGATCTTCGGCTTCCTCAGCCCTGGTCAACGCCTCGGAATACAGGACCAGCGCACCGTCGTAGTCGCCGGCCACATAGCGATCATAGCCCAGGTTGTTCAGGCAACGGGCCAGTGGCCCTGGATTTCCGATCTGGCGCCACAGCGTCAGCGCTTCGGCCTGCAAGGTCGCGGCTTCTTCCAATCGCCCGGTCGTGCGCAGCACATTGGCCAGATCCTCCAGGGTGCGCCCCAGGCTGAAGGTGCGGCGACTGTCCGCAGGCGCCCGGCGATAGATCGCCAGGGCCTGTTCCAGGGGCTGTTCTGCGGCTGTCCAATCGCCCCGCCTATAGTAATTGGTGCCGATGAGGCGCAGCGCTTCTGCCGTCAGCAGCGGCTCTTGCACGGCATTCAACTGCGGCAGGAGTTCATGCGCCAACTGCAGGCCGTCGCTATACTTGCCGCGCGCATGATACGTCCAACCTTGCAGCAACCTGGCCCGAATCTGCCCGAACAGGTCGGCTTGCGCTTGAAAGCCTGCCTCGGCCTGCTGCAAGATCGACGTAGCCTGCGTCGGTTGTCCGATCTCCAACAGCGCCTGCCCCTGCGATAGCAGCAGTTCCGGTGCCAGTGGATGATACTGAATCGGCAGCTGTTCAAACCAGGCCTGCAAGGTCTGTCGCCGCCCGCTGATAAAAAGCTGGCGGGCCGCGAGGTTCATGAGACGGGCGGCCTCAGCGGGCGCATGCCCTGCCAGGTAGTGCTCGACCGCTTCTTCAGATTGGTCACGCGCTTCAAACAGCTTGCCGGCCTGTTGTTGAAGTTCAGCAAAGCGCGGCTCGCCGCGACGTTTCAAGCGTGCCAGCAGAAACTCGCGAAACAGGTGATGATAGCGATACCAGCGCTCGTCGGCGGCGTCCAGCTGAATCAAGAACAGGTTGCGCGCCTCGATCTGTTCGATCCAGTCGGCGGCTTCGCCGCCACAGCACAGATCATTGCACAACTCGGCCGTAAACTGGCGCGGTACGGCGGAAGCCAGCAAGAACTCTTGCAGCGCCGGTTCCAATCGATCGAAGACCTCGCTGGCCAGATACTCGTACAGCGTGTCTGCCGAATCGCGCACCTGTCTCAGACGGCCCAGCACGTCCTGCCATGCGCTGTTGGACGTCAGCAGGATGGCCGTAATCCAGCCTTCGGCCTCGACGGCAAATCGGGCCGCCTGCTCGTCCGAAATCGATAGATTGAAACGGCTGGCCAGCACGGCGCGCACTTCATCGCCCGTGAACCGTAGATCGGCCGCGCCGATGCCTGCCACCGCGCCCTGGGCGGCCAATCTCACCAACGGGCCGCGCAACAGGGTGCGCCCGGCCACGATCAGGTGGGCGTGCTCGGGCAAATAACGCAGCACGTGATCGATCAGGTCACGAATCGGGCCTTCGTCGCTGACCAGATGCCAATCATCCAACACCAGGATGAAATATTCCGTGATGTCCGATACGATGTCGGCCACCAGCGCGGCTGCCGCGGTGCCAACGGCAGGCACACCATTGTCCACCAATGATCGGCTGCGCTGCCCGAAATTCGGAAAGCGCCGCTGCAACGATGCGATCAGGTGCGCCAGAAACACGGCCAGATCGCGGTCACCCTCGTCCAGGGTGTACCAGCAAACCGGCATATCCGCGTCCTGCGCAAAGTCGATCAGCAGGGTGGTCTTGCCGTAACCCGCTGGCGCAGTGACCAGCATCAATTTACGCTCGAGGTTTTCGTGCAGGTAATCAGTCAGCCGCGGGCGGCGTAGCACACCGCCCGGGCGCCTGGGAATGATGATCTTTGTGGGGATAATGCTGACCGACATGCCACAACTATACCATGACCCGCGTTGACGGTGCAGCTAAACTACGGCCCTTCACTGTGATGTAACCACCTTGTAACACATCAATGGCTATCAAATGATCTCAGCGCATCTCACCTAACGCCAGTACGCTCTGGCGGGCGAAGGTGATTAGCCGACCAGCGAGTGGACGGCCTCACGGAAGACTTGAGAGTGTGCGTCGATGTCGGCAGCGCTGGTGTAGGGCGAGATCAGCGCCATGTTATGAAACGGCGTCATCAGGATGCCACGATTCAGCGCATATAGATGCATATACTGATCGAGATCAAAGTCGATCGCGGCGACGGCTTCGCCGCCGTTGCGGGGTGGCGTCGGCCGGAACCAGTACTCGGCGCGGCAGCCCAGCCGCTTCACGATCCACGGCAAGTTGTGTTCCTCAATCACCTCGAGCACGCCCTGCTCAAACCGTTCGGCCAGCGGGATCATGCGATCGAACGCTTCTGGCGTCAGCACTTTCTCCAGCGTCACGCGCATCGCCGCCAGTGCCAGCGCGTTGCCCGATAGCGTCCCGCCAATCCCGTTGGTGTCGATGTCTTCCAACGGCGTTTGTACCCGCGCCCGATCAGCCACCTCCGCCGATAGGCCGTACACGGCCGCCGGGATGCCGCTCGCGATCGGTTTGCCGATGACGAACAGATCGGGTTGAAGGTTGTACGCTTTAGTGTAGCCGCCTGGCCCGGTGCAGATCGTGTGTGTTTCGTCGATGATCAACAACGTGCCGGTCTGGCGGGTGATGTCGCGCAGGGCAGCGTGATAGCCTGCATCAGGATGAATGATGCCGATGTTTGTCATGGCAGGTTCGGCCAGCACGCAGGCCACATCGCCAGGCGCGAGAGCGGCCTCCAGCGCAGGAATATCGTTGAACTCGACCACTTTGGTGGTCTCCGACGGATTGACCTGCGGGCCGAGATTACCTGATCGAGGACCGACAACCCCGTCATGCAGCGTTGCAAAGGTCTCGTCCACCGTGCCATGATAACAGTAGTTATAGATCAAGACTTTGGGCCGCTTCGTAATCGCCCGCGCCAGGCGCAGCGCAAAGCGATTGGCATCGGTGGCCGTCATCGCCACCTGCCAGTAGGGCAAACCAAAACGGCGTTGAAGTTCTTCGCCCACCCACACCGCGTCTTCGGTGGGCAGCATAAACGTGACACCGTTGCGCATACGATTTGTAATCGCCTCTAGCACAGGCTCAGGAGCATGGCCCGTCATCGCACCCGTGTCGCCCAGACACAGGTCGATGTAGGCGTTGCCATCGACGTCGGTGAAGTGCGCGCCGTGCCCTTCGGTGACAAAGACGGGGAAACTGCCCGCCCACTTCACCATCCAACTCATCGGCACGCCGGCCAGCAGCGACTTCTTCGCGCGTTCAAACAACGCCTGCGAGCGCGGATGTGTATCGATGAAGCGTTGGCCTTCAATGACTAATTGAGTGTGTAAGCGACTGCGATCGATCGTTGCCATGCTGTGAAATCTCCCTTGAAAATGGATGTAATGGGCAGTTTATCACAACCTCATTGTCTTCGGCAAACAACGACGCGCTCAAACATCAACGACGCCCTGCTTGTTGCTCCACACCACCCCACGCGGCTCTATCTCGCGGCCTACCAGCACGCGTACAATCTCGCGATAAGCGGCCGCGCCACCACTCGTGATAAAACGATGCTGTCCAATTTGCTCCGATGACGCCAACAACCCGCGCTCACTCAACACCCGCTTGACCTGTCGCGCGATCGCGGGCGCGGGATCGATCACGCCGATGCCGGGTGCGAGCGAGCGAATCGCCTCGATGACGAACGGATAATGCGTACACGCCAGCACAATCGTGTCCGCCCCGCCCGATCGGATCGGCGTGAGAAACCGATCGAGCATCGCCACCGTGTCGGGCGTATTCAACTGCCCGGCTTCGACTTGTTCCACCAGCCCCGGACACACTTGATTGATCAATTTCACGCCGTTGGCGAAACGCTCCACCACGCTGGCAAACAATTCACCTTGAAATGTGGCCGGAGTTGCCATCACGCCGACGACGCCGGTGCGCGTGTGCTCGGCCGCGGGCTTGACGGCCGGCTCCATGCCCACGAACGGCATGTCAGGAAACGTGACGCGCAGATGCTTCAGCGCCGCCGCCGAGGCCGTGTTGCACGCCACGACGATCAACTTGCAGCCCTGATCGATCAAATAGCGCGTGATCGCTTCACTGAACGATCGGATCTGATCAAGCGAGCGCGGGCCGTAGGGAATGTGAATTTGATCGGCGAAGTACAGCGTGTCCTCGCGCGGCAGTTGCGCGGCGATCTCGCGCCAGACGCTCAGGCCGCCCACACCAGAGTCGAAGATACCAATAGGTTGGTTAGTGTTCATGATGGGCAATGAGTAATGCGTAATACGTACTGCGTAATCAGCGGGGCATTACGCAGTACGCTTGACGCAATAGAAATCAAAATCGGAAGCCAGATCATTATAATCCGACTTCCGATGATACGCGATTCGCTGACTCGCCGATTCGCTATTTGTCCGTTGACGCCGCTTCCACCAGCCCGGCAAACAGTCGGGCCATTTCCGGCTGCTGATGATACAACCATTCGGGATGCCACTGCACGCCCAGTGCGAACGGATGCCCCGGCAACTCGATCGCTTCGACGATGCCATCGGGTGACAGCGCCACCACTTTGAGATCATCCGCCACACGCTTGATCGATTGATGATGCCACGAATTGACCTCAGCCGACTTGTCCTGAATCAGCGACGCCAACAGTGAATCGGTCTCAACTTTGACCGGATGCGCCACCGCTTCGCGCGGCATCACTTCTTCATCGTACATGTGCGTCAACGCATCGGGCACCATCGACGCGATGTCCTGTACCAGCGAGCCGCCCAATGCCACGTTCAACACTTGCGTGCCGCGACAAATGCATAGCAGCGGCGTTTGCGCGTCGGCCGCCCACTTCGCCATCGCCAGTTCAGCGCGATCGCGATTCATGTCCAGCCCCCAGATCGAAGGGTGCGGCTCTTCGCCATAAATCGCCGGATCGATGTCGCCACCGCCGGACAGCAGCAGGCCATCCAGTCGTTCGAAGACGGCGCGTAACGTTTCGTTCGTCAGCGCGGGCGAAAGAATGACGGGCAGGCCGCCCGCATCCTCGATGGCGCGCACGTAGCGTTGGCCGGTCGCATACAACGGTGCGTGCGGCGGGCGCAGATGTTTGGTCTCGAAAGCCGTAATCCCAATCAACGGACGTTTAGTCATAGCGAATCAATTGACCTCAACCAGAAACTTGCCGCCCTGCATGATCGGTTCACCGTCCAGCAAGATGTCGAAGTCGCGGCCCACGCAGTCGATGTGCGTGGTGCTGTGCCACGTCTGCCCCGTGTGTTCGTTATACGGATGCCCGAAGGCAATATGAATGCCCGGAATTTTCTCGTCTTGCAGGATGTTGCCGATGATGTCATGCACGGCCAGATTGGTGCCAATGGCAAACTCGCCGACGCGGTTGCTGTTCTCATCGGTGCGCGTGTAGGCCGCAAATTCGTTTAGCAATTCTTGGTTGTCGCACTTCAGATCGACGATGCGCGAATCTTTGATCTCGATCGAGAGCGGCGTGCTCTTCAGGTCGCCGTACTTGGCGCACAGATAATCGCCCACCACGCCATCGCACACGAACAAACCATCGACGGTGTAAGGCGAGGTGAAGATTTCGCCGCCGGGCAAATTGCCCCACTTGTCACGGCTGATGATGCCGCTCGTCTTCACCCACGTCAACGCGGGCACAAAGCGGCCGATCATGTCCGTGCCGCCGCTGGACTTCACCTGAATCGTCTTCGCCTGCCGCGCTTTGCCGATCACAACTTCACTCAACCGATCGATGTGTAGAAAATCCGCCCGCATGCCTTGCAGCATGATCTGGCGCGTGATGTTGACCATATGCCCGTGACGCAAGCGCTGCCGATTGACCACTTCCATCATCTCCATGCGCGATCGCAATTCACCGCGCTGGGCCTGCGCCGCAAAGATGCTCACCGCCGACGTTTCCAGATCGGCCAGAACGACCGCCGGCATGTGTTCGAGCGGGCGCGGGGCCAGTTCTTCCAGCACAAACACGCGATACGGCGCGCCGATCTGCTCCACCTGATCCACCAGCGCAGCCGCAATATCCAAGCCCACTTGATCGGAAATGATGGCTACTGGCTCGTCGCGTTGCACGCGCAGGCAAATTTGCGTGGCATTACGCGCGCCCTGGCTCAACGCCGGATCAAATAGAA
>JAUQXD010001023.1 GCA_030834835.1 Thermoflexales bacterium
GGCAAGGCGCAGATCGGCTTCCTGAACACGTTCTCGATTTTGCTGGCCCAGTCCAAGTACGGCATCGAGCCCGCGCTGGTGGCGCTGCGCACGTACAAAGGCAAGCTGGAGAATTTCTATCAAGGCCAGTTCATCGCCAGCAAAGCGTCCGGCATCAAGACGCTGGCCGATCTGAAGGGCAAGACTTTCTGCTTCGTCGAGCCGAACTCGACGTCAGGCTCCATCATCCCGCAGATCGTGATGAAGGCGAACGGCATTGATCCCGAGAAGGATCTCAAGGCCACTCAGAATGCAGGCTCGCACGACAACGTCGCCATCGCGGTGTACAAGGGTGACTGCGACGCCGGTTCAACCTTCGTCGACGTCCGCACCGACTCGAACCCGATTAAAGAGGGCTATCCGGATATTCTCGACAAAGTCGATCAGTTCTTCGTGACCGACAACATCCCCAACGACGGCATGCAGTTCATCAAGGACCTCGATCAGTCGATCAAGGATGCCACCGTCAAGGGTTTGCTGTTTATCGCTGAAGATACCGGCGGCAAAGCGATGCTGCGAAACCTGTACAGCTATCGCGGTCTGGCCAAGATCGAGCCGACCTTCTACGATGCGTTCCGCGAACTGATGAAGAAAGCGGGCGTCGATCCGGCTGAGCTCGTGAAGTAAAACCCCAACCTCACTTCGAGAAAACCTGACAGGTCCGCACGACCTGTCAGGTTTTGGATAAGGCTTATGCTCAAGGTTGAGAATCTTACCAAGACTTACCCCAATGGCACGCAGGCGCTGAAGAACGTCAGTTTCGAAGTGCAAGACGGCGAGTTCCTGGCCGTGATTGGCCTGAGTGGCTCCGGCAAATCGACGCTGCTGCGCTGCATCAATCGGCTGATCGAACCAACCTCCGGCAAGATCACGTGGGACGGCACCGACCTCACGGCGCTGCCGGCGACTGAGATGCGGCGGATGCGACGGCAGATCGGCATGGTGTTTCAGCAGTTCAATCTGGTCAAGCGCGCGCCGGTCATCACGAATGTCCTGGCGGGTCGCCTGGGCTACGTCAATCCGCTGCACAGTCTCATCAATCATTTTTCGCCGGAAGATAAGCAGCGCGCCCTGCATAATCTGGAAAAACTGGGCATGCGTGACAAAGCCTATGTGCGCGCGGATTCGCTCTCTGGCGGGCAGCAACAGCGTGTGGGTATTGCGCGCGCGCTGATGCAAGAGCCTAAGCTGGTGCTGGCGGACGAGCCGGTGGCCTCGCTCGATCCGGTGCTGGCGCACACGATCCTGAAATATCTGGAGCAGATGAACAAAGAGAGCGGCATTACGGTGCTGTGCAGCCTGCACTTTCTCGATCTGGTGCATCGCTACGCCACACGCGCCATCGCCTTGAAAGACGGCGAGTTGGTCTTTGAAGGCCTGCCGAACGAAATTGACGACGCGCAGTTCAAAGCGATCTACGGCCAGGAAGCCGAGCGCGTCACCATCGTGTAGTCTTCAGATCTCCTCCACACCCCGATCGCATGATCTCACCCGACCGTAATTCTCCCTCCAATCGAGCGTTGTTAGCAAGCGTGCTCTCGCTGATTATCCCCGGCGCGGGTCAAGCGTATGCCGGCCGGCGGCCACGCGGCGCAGCGATCTTCATCACGACGCTGAGCCTGGCGCTGTTGATCCATTGGAGCTTAGTCAATTTCAAGATCGGTCTGATCGATCTGGGTTCGACAGTGATTAGCTGGCTGTCGATCTTGCTGGCGGCGTTCTGGATCTGGAATGTGGCTGATGCCCATCGGGCGGCAGACAACCGATCGGCCCCGCGCTGGATCGCGTTTGCTTTGCCTTTGATCGTTATTTTCGTGATCGGCTGGACCGTCACCGATGTGAATCTCGCGCGGTTGGTATCGCGCTTCAGCGATGCCCAGATCGTGCTGCGGGCCATCGTCAACCCCGATTTCTTTACGCGCGATAAAACGCTGCAAGTTGCCCAGACACAATTTGATGTGCCGTGCGATCAACCTG
>JAUQXD010001024.1 GCA_030834835.1 Thermoflexales bacterium
TCGACGGGCTGCTTCACCGACAACGACGTAATCGCCACGATCGAGCCGCGCTGCGGCCCGTCGTTTTTCAGCAGATGCGGCAGCGCCGCATAACACAGGCGCACGGCGCTCATCAACGTGAGTTGGAAGGCGGCTTCCCATTGCTCGATCTTGAGGTTCGCGAACGGACCACCCGCCGGGCCGCCCGCGTTGATCACCAGCACATCGAGGCGTCCCCAGCGATCAATCACGGCCTGCACCATTTGCGCAGCCGCCTCCGGCTGGGCCACATCGCCGGTGAGGGGTAGCACGTCCGCACCCGTCGCTTGCGCGATCGACTGCGCTGTGGCCTTGATGCGGCTCGCGTCACGCGCCGAAATCGCCACGCGCGCGCCCTCTTCGGCAAAGCGCCGCGCCGTCGCCGCGCCCAACCCGCGCGAGGCGGCTGTCACCAACACGACTTTGTCTTTCAGTTGAAGATCCATCGTCCCTCGATTTCAGGCTGAGTCAGCCGAGAATTCGAACTTGAACTGAAGATGACCAATGCCGATCACGTCGCCCTGCCCGATGACCAGCGGCTCATCCACGGTAAGGTTGTTCAGCAGTGTGCCGTTGCGGCTGCCGCGATCTTCCAGCCACCACTGACCGCTCCGCCACACCACGATGGCATGCTCGGCGCTGGCGTAAGGGTCTGACACGACGATTGAGTTGGAGTCGGCACGGCCCAGCGTCGTATAGGTCAACAGCGGCAAAACTTGATCGGGCGTGAAGCCTTCACTCGCCTCGATCACGCGCAACCGCGCTGGTCGCTCGCGCACGATGGTTGCCGCAGCCGTCTGTCGCGCACCACGCAAATCGCGCCACAACAAGACAAACACTGCGATCAGGAAAGCGTATAGCAAACCTGTGAGAACAATCCGTCCGATGAAGAGAAGAACATCCATAATGAACAATTCTCAATGATCAACTTTCAATGGATCAAGATAGCATCCTGCATTCATTCCCGGCATTGATCATTGGTCATTGATAATTGTAGTCACTTGCCAAAAGGCAAAGTATCGTGATCTTTCACCGGCGGTTCCGGCGGCGTGGGCGTGTCCTCACCGAAGATGATCTGCGCGCCGGCCAGCGCGATGACATCGCCCGCACTCAACACCACTTCAGACACGGCTCGATCGTTGACAGTAGTACCGCCGCTGGAGCCAGTGTCGTACAGCACGTAGCGCCCATGCCGAAGCCGCAGTTGAGCGTGATGACGCGAGACGCGCGCATCGTCCAGCACGATGTCGTTATCGAGCGCGCGACCGAGTGTCACGACCGGCTTGACCAATGGCACGTGGCGACGACCTTCCAGAATCAAGAAACTGTGGACATTCGAGGCGGTGGACAACGAATGTCGAATCGCATCGACGGCTTCCGGTGCGATCTCGGCCGTCTGGCTGATCGGCGCGGTGTCCTGCGCTACATACTGCGCCGCCACCGACACTTGCCGGCGCGGGATCGACTCTTCGGATCGGATCTCCACGATCGGTTGTTCCGACAGCCGCAAGCCTTCGCGCTCAGCCAACGCGATCAACGATCGCGCCAAATCCTCGGGCAATGTCGGCGTCGAAGCACGCAGCGCCTCATAGTCGCTGAGATTCAGATACACCCAGTAAACATTGGGCGCGAAACGCTCACCCGTATCGGCTTCAAATTGATTATCTTCCATGGCGCGCGCCAGGGCTGCTGCCACCTGCATCGGCTGCAAACGCCCGCCCAATAAGCGGCCAAACGTGCCTTCCACCCACTGCTCGGCCAGCGCTTCAAATTTCGAGATCTTATTCAAGGACTTGCTCCACTTACTTCAATCTTGCAAAACGATTATACCATCGCCACTCAATCGACAAGCCCGGTTGAATCGGGTATACTCGCTTTTGCCGCAGGCAGATTCTATGAAAGGGCGATTATGACTCGCGAAGAAGTCCGCTTGACCTCGCGCGCCGCGTGCGCGGGTTGAGCCAGCAAACTCGGTCCCAGTGACCTGGCGCAAGTTTTGCGCCCTCTACATGATACGTTTGACAGCAGCCTGTTCCCGCAAGTCTTAGTCGGACTTGACGGTCCTGACGACGCGGGTGTGTATCAGCTCAACTCAGAACAGGCCATCGTCAGCACGCTCGATTTCTTCCCGCCCGTCGTGGACGATCCGTACACGTATGGTTCGATCGCGGCCGCCAATGCGTTGAGTGACGTTTATGCCATGGGCGGCGAAGTGCTGTTTGCGCTGAATTTAGCCGCTTTCCCCGATGATCTCGATCGCGCGATCTTGACCGAGATTCTGCGGGGCGGCGCCGAGAAGGTTCGCGAAGCGGGCGCGATCATTATCGGCGGGCACACTGTCACCGACAACGAACCCAAGTATGGTTTGGCGGTGACGGGCATCGTGCATCCCGCACACATTCTGACCAAAGGCGGCGCGCAGATCGGCGATCGGTTGTTCTTGACGAAACCGCTCGGC
>JAUQXD010000105.1 GCA_030834835.1 Thermoflexales bacterium
CTGCTCGTGCAGCCACTGGTCGACAAGGCCCTCGCACCCGCGCGGCAGCGTTACACCTTTACCCATGTTTCGGCCGCGAATCCATCGGCGGGGGCCGGTGCAGACGCATCGTGGACAGTCATCAATGTGCGGGCCAGGTAACGGGACGATATGGCGGGGACCTTAGCGTTAGTTGGAGCAGGTGAGTTTTTAGAAACGATGTCGGATGTGGATCAGGCGCTGCTCGATCGGGCCGGGGGCAAGTCCGTCGCGATTGTCCCCACCGCCTCCGCACCCGATGGGCGCGCGGTGTTCGATCGGTGGTTGACGATGGGCGTCGATCATTTCAATCGCCTGGGCGCGGCGGCTGCGGCTGTGCCCGCCTTCGATCGAGCCGACTGCGACGACGCGGCCAATGCCGACATCGTGCAGCACGCAAACCTGGTGTATTTTTCGGGCGGCAAACCCGATTTCCTGTTTAATACGTTGAACGGCACTCGATTGTGGGCCGCGGTGGAGCAGCTGCTCGATCGGGGCGGCGTAGTGGCCGGGTGCAGCGCGGGTGCGATGATCATGGGCGGGCATGTGCCCGACTTTGGCTCGCGCTTCGGGGTGCCGTCCATTTCGCGCTGGCAGCCGGCTTTCGGGCTGATCCCTAACGCGATCATCGTGCCGCATTACAATGAATTTCCTGAGATCATGGTGAATCTGATGTTTGGCCGCCGTCCCACCGGATCGTTTCTAATCGGCGTGGATGCGCACACCGCCCTCATCGGCCTGAACGGGACATGGCAAGTGGGCGGCACGGGGCGCGTCAGCGTGCGGCACGGGCGTGAGGTGCAGCGCCATACCGCCGGAGAAACCGTGAATCTCAATCGGAGTTGAAACGTGGATCTCAGTGTTTTGCATGGAATTTTGGCCAACGCGATGGTCATGTTTGCGGCGTTGGCGGGTGTATACGGCCTGTTCGAATACTTCCGCAAGCAGAGCGTCAGCCCCAACTACTGGGGCATTGTAGTGGTGGGCAATTTGCTGGCCGTGGGGCAGGGCATTCTGGGCGTTGTCCTGGCGCTCGGCGGCGGGCAGCCCGCGCGCGGCATCATTCACATTCTCTACGGCGTCGTGGCGTTGAGCTGGATCCCCATGATCAACTTCGTCAGCAGCGTTGTCAACAAAGAGAAAGTGGCGCGGCGCGAAACATTGTTGGTGGCGCTGGTCTCGTTATTTCAAGCGGGCATTGCCTGGCGAGCCATCACCACCGCCACGGTGGCCGGCGCGGGCCTTTAGGTTGTGACCATGTTTGACGAAGCCCCCAAAATCCTGGTTGTCGACGATTCGCCGCAAGTCTGCAAGGCCCTGAGTGATGTGTTGAAAGCATCCGGCTATGTGGCGCGCACCGCGCCCAGCGCCGAACGCGCGCTGCAAATCATCGGGGCCGATCGCTTCGATCTGGTGATCACCGACCTCAAGATGTCGGGCATGAGTGGCATGGATCTGGCGAAGAAAATCTTCGAGCAAATGCCGGGCGTGCCCGTGATCATCCTGACCGGTTTTGGCGACATGGACGCCGTGATTGCCGCGCTGCGATCGGGCGTGGCCGATTTCCTGAAGAAGCCCTTTTCGATCGATGAAGTCCTCTCGGTGGTAAAGCGTGAACTCGCCAAAGTCCAGGTGCGGCCACCGACGGTCATCCCCACCCGATCAATCCCGGCACCCGAACGGCCGCCGCGCGTTTATATCTTTGGTCAGCGCGATCTGGAACAGATCGATGCGGTGTTGTCCAGGCTGCGCGCGCAGGCCGGGGCCGATTCAGCGCTGCTGGTGGAAGAGGCCGGCTACGTCATCGCGGCCAAAGGGCTGGTCAACAGCGCCGATCTGGATACCATCTCCAATTTAATCGCCGGGGCGCGCTCGTCGTCGGCGTCGCTGGCGTCGCTGCTGGGCGAGAGCCAGGACTTCTCCACCAGTTACATGGAAGGCCAGAAAGTCAGCGTGTACAACACCGCCCTGGGGCGCGGCCTGTATCTGGTGGTCATCGTGCCCAAGGGCACCAAGCAGGGACTGGTCTGGCTGTACGCCAAAGAGTCCGCCGTCGAAATCGATCGCATTGTGCGGCGGGCCACCGAGACGATGCAGAAGCAGGTGGGGCATTCGATCGGCACAGCCGACACCGAGGCGCTGCACAAAGAAATGGCTGATCAAAAAGTCGAAAACGTCTTCGAGCGCAAAGTGCCCGCGCCGCCGCCGCCCAGATCGGCTGCCGCGCCGCGATCGAGCATCCGGCCGTTGGGCACCGTCTCGACGATCAGTTTCAAGAAAGATCGACCCGCGCCGGAAGTGACAGCGAATTCGACTCCGGCTAAAACGGCCGAGCCAGTCGCGCCGGTCGCGCCGCCCCCGATCGAACCCGCTGCACCGCATGAACTTGCGGCCCCAGCCGGCCCGGCGCTGAGTTTTGAAGACGCGTTGAAGATGGGACTCCTCAACTTCGACGGTGTGCCGCCGATCGAAACGCCTGAGCCTCCGGCGGCGGCTGAACCGATCAACGGCGAACCGTCATCCGGCGCGCTATCGCCCGATACCTTTGCGGCCGCGTTAAACAGCGGCCTGCTTAACTTCGAGGCGGAAGCGCCGGCGGAAGAACCGCCGGCCGATCAAGGTGCAAGCACGCTGTCACCCGATTCGTTTGCCGAGGCGTTGAAGCGCGGTTTGTTTGGATAGTTGTCTGGCCCTTATCCACGGATTGCATTGTCGACACGGAGATGATCAGCGTTTTCCGTGAGGCGTGCAATCCGTGGTTGTGTGTGGTGATATTTTGAAACGTGTTGTGCGGGACGAACTAATCTATTATCAATTTGATGATCTGGCGGCTGCGCCCGATCTCTATCATGGCGTGTTTACGCGCGCGGGCGGCGTCAGCCGTGCGCCCTTCGCATCGCTTAACCTGTCGCGCTCGGTGGGTGATGATGCGGCGGCCGTTACCGAGAACAATCGGCGCATGTTATCCGTGTTCGATGTGCGACTTGATCAAGCCACGACTGCCTGGCTGGTGCATGGCCGATCGGTAGCGGTGGTTGATCGCGCCGACGCGGGGCACTTTCGCACCAACGTTGATGCCATCATCACGCGCGAGCGCGGCCTGGCCTTGACGATGCGCTTCGCCGACTGTGTGCCGGTGATCGTGTACGATCGGGTGTGCGGCGCGATCGGGCTGGCGCATGCCGGCTGGCGCGGCGTGGCCGTCAACGTGGTGGCCGCTACGCTCGATGCGATGCGCGAAGCGTTCGGCAGCGATCCGCGTGACGTATGGGCGGGCATCGGGCCGTGCATCAGCGTCGATCAATATCGGGTCGGGCCGGATGTGATCGAGGCGGTGGCCGCGGCCTGTCCGGCTAACACCCCGCTCGCGCGGCGGCAAACCGATGGTAGCGTGCACCTCGATCTGAATGCGGCGGTGACGGCACAATTGTGCGCTTGCGGCGTTACTCAGATCGAAGATTCAAAAGTGT
>JAUQXD010001025.1 GCA_030834835.1 Thermoflexales bacterium
AACCGGATACGACCGTCGTGGTGATGTGCGAATCCAACGCCGCCAACCACAAGGCGGTACAGCCGCCGCCCGAATGACCCGTGCAGCCCAACGTCCCGGCCTGAACATCGGGCCGATTGCGCACATAGTCGATGGCGCACATCCCGTCCCAGCAGCGTTCGCCCAACAGACTGCGCCCGCGCATCAAATACTCAAAGGCCAGATGGCGGCACGAGCGCGGCGAAGACGCCTCGCCGACCTGACGAGTGAGCCGTTCACCCAGGCCGCGCTGCTCGATCGCGCAGACCAGATAACCCGCCTGCGCCAGGGCCTGAGCATAGTTGTTATCGGTTGCCAGATTCTCGCGCGCCGCTTCCGCATTGGGATAATTGCCCAGGATCGATTGGACACTGGCATCGTGACCGTGAAACACCAGGATCGGTTTGAAGGGCGGCGGCTGCCTGGGCACCAGCACGTACAACGGCGCGCGAGTGTGCTCGCCCACATTCAAACTGTATTTCTCTTCGATGTACGTTTCGCGCTCGATGACTTGCAGCTTCTCGGCCGCGCCTGGCACGTGCGATCGGCCTTGCAGCCCCAGCACGTGCCACAGTTCCGATCGCAGCGTGGACTGCCACGTCTCATATTCCGCCAGTGTCTGGGCGTGAAAGGCCAGCCGCCGGGGTTGGGCCGTGTAGAGAAAATCGAGATGATTTTGCAGCGCAAAATGGGCGGTGGCCTGAACCTGATCCAACATGGCTGCTAACTCATGGGCGCACGAAGTCAGTTGCCCGAATCGCGTCCTGCGGAACTTCCGCCGCAACGTAGATGGGTAACCTGGCCTGCGCCAGATGATTGCCACTCAACACAATCCCGGCCGAGCGAGTGCCCGTTACTTGCAAGAACACGTCAGTGGCCGCGTGCGCTCGACAGCCGTGCACGAAAGCATCGATCACGTTATCCAGCAAGACGATCGGTTCAGCGGCATCAGGCGTGCGCGTCGCGCAGGCGCTGATCTCTACATCGGTCGAATTCAGCACGCGCAGCGCCGGTCCCACCTGCCCCGTCACCTCGACGTGATGCAAGCGCAGGCCGCGCGCATTGCAGACGAAGAAACCGGCACGCTGCATCAACTCCATGTCGTCGGCCATTTCGGGATAGCCCGCCTCAGCATCAGGCGATAGCGTGATCGAGATGTCGTCGAACGAGATATTTTCCACGGGACGTTCGGCCAAACCATACAAGAACGCGGCGGCGTACTTCACGTCGCGCGCGGTGATGTGACTCAAGTGAATGTTGCGGAAGTGCGGCGTGCTATCGGTAATGGGGTGTGGCTGCTTGTCGGCCACATCGACGTCGCCCCACGCGCCGCACGCGTAGTACAGGTTCAGCGTGATGGGGCACAAGACATCGGTCATGACGATGTTGCTGATGCGAATGTCTTCGACGAGGCCGCCACGCCCGCGTCGCGATTTGAGCCGGATGCCGCGATCGGTACCGATGAAGACACAGTTGGACACGACGACGTTGCGCACGCCGCCGCTCATCTCGCTGCCGATGACCACGCCGCCATGTCCGTGCGCCATGATGCAATTCGTGACGGTAACGTTGGTGCATGGCGCGCGCCGGGCCGGGTCTTCCGCTTCGTTGCCGGACTTGATCGTGATGCAGTCATCGCCCACGCTGACATAGCAATTGGCGATGCGCACGTCGGAACACGAATCGGGGTTGATGCCATCGGTGTTGGGCGAATCCGCCGGGTTGATGATCGTGATGTGATCGACGACGACGTTCGCGCAGTGCACCGGATTGATCGTCCAACTCGGCGAATTGGTCGCCGTGATGCCCTCAATCAACACGTTAGTGCAGTCGGCAAAGGAAATCAGGCGGGGTCGTGGCCGATCGAGCGTGCCCGCGTTAAAGCGCTGCCACCACTGCGCGCCGCGCCCGTCGATGGTACCGCGCCCGACGATGGCAATGTTGTGCAGATCGCGGCCGCTGATGAGTGACGCATGCGTCGCTTGCTCGGTGCCCTCCCAGCGGCTGTTGACGATGGGATAATCAATCGGGTTTTCACTGCCCAGCAAAGTTGCGCCTGCATCGAGGTGCAGCGTTAGATCACTGCGCAGAAAGATCGAGCCGCAGACGTATCGGCCTGCCGGTAAGAAGACCGTGCCTCCGCCCTGCTGCGCGCAAGTTTCAATCGCCGCTTGAATGGCGGGCGTGTCCAGCGTTTGGCCGTCGCCGCACGCGCCGTAATCGCGCACGTTGAAGTTACCGGAGGGGGTCATTGCGCGGCCTGCTCGATTTCCACGGCTGCCAGGATGAATGCGCCCACCCCTTTGTAATCATTGGTGGCGATGGGTTCGTGGATGTAGTAGTCGTATGAGCCGTCGCGATAGGGCATGCCGCCCAGCCCGGCGACAGCGCACGTGCCATCAAGATTCGCCAGACCCCGATCGTCCAGTCTGACGAAACGGGCAACGATACCGTGATACCCTTTCTGCGCGCAGGCCAGATGCTCGATCGGGATGTAGCACTTTCGCACGGCTTTCGCAATGGCGTACACAAACATGCATGACGCCGATGCTTCCAAATAGTTGCCCGCGCGCGTCCCCTGATCGAGCACTTGATACCACAGGCCAGTGGCCGAATCTTGGACCTTGAGCACGGCCTCGATCAGGCGGTTGAGAATGCCCACGATGGCGGGCCGCGCGGCATGTTCGGCGGGCAAATAATCCAGCACATCCACCAGCGCCATCGCGTACCAGCCCATGGCCCGCCCCCAGAAATGCGGCGAGCAGCCGGTGTCGGGATTGGCCCAGCGCTGCTGCTTGCTCTCATCCCAGGCGTGATAGAGTAGGCCCGTCTGCGGATCACGCGTGTGTTGTTCGATCAGCATGATCTGCCGCGCCAGATCGTCAAAGCCCGCCGGCTCCTCAAAGCGCAGCGCGTATTCCGCATAAAACGGCGCGGCCATATAAATGCCGTCCAGCCACATCTGAAACGGATAGATCAATTTGTGCCAGAAGCCGCCCGATTGAGTGCGCGGCTGAAATTGGAGTTGCTGCCGCAGTCGCTGCGCCGCGGCGCGATAGCGTTCGTCACCCGTGGCATACCACAGCGTAAACAGCAACTTGCCGGGATTGATCTGATCGAGGTTGTACTCTTCCGTGCGATAGGTCCGAATACTGCCATCGGCGGCGACAAATGATTCGACGATGTCTTTGATGAAGTGCCAGTATTTGACCTGGCCGGTGGCGTGCCACACCTGCTCGATCGACTTGAGCAGCAAGCCGTGCTCGTAGTGCCACAGCGCGGCCTCGGGCACGTAGCGCGCGATGGCGGCATCGGCCATGAGCATCGACCAGACTCGCTGCGTGCTGACTGGTTGATCGACGTTAAGTGCGTTGGTCATGATGATCTCTGGTGAATGAAAAATCAGGTAACTACTCAGCCGTCACTGCGAGGAGCGTTGTGTGCGACGAAGCAGTCTCCGGCACAGACGGCAAAACTCGCCGATCGGCCTGGAGATTGCTTCGCGAAAAGATGCTCGCAATGACGCAGGTGAAGTAGTCATGAAAATCAGTCAATGTTCCAGCCCGGCAGATACTCACGGCTGGCACCCAGCAATCGATTGAACATCGCCCACGCCTCGTCGAGCGGTAGACGATTCGTTGGGTCGTTGAAGACTGCTTGAAACGCCAGGTCTTTGTCGCAGGTCAGGGCCGCTTCGATAATCAATTCTTGATTGGTCACGTGCCGCGCGATCAGCGATTGCACACCTGTCGGCAGCGCGCCCGCCGCGATCGGCCGCACGGCGTCCCGGCTGAAGTGCGCGTTCGTCTCGACGACGGCGTGCAGCGGCACGCAGAGCGTGGCGACCTGGCCCTGATTCTCGATGTTGACGTTGGTGATCAGATCGCCCAGGCCCAACAGCGCCTTGATCTGAGCCACGCCTTCTTCGCCGGTGGAGGTGAGTGTCAATGGCGTGCGGCCTGCCATGAGATCGTGCGCTTTCTGCGGCGCGGCCTGCCAGCGCGCGATACGCCATGCCACCGGCGTGCGAATAACGCCCCAGCGAAATAGTTCTTCCGGCGAACGAATGAAGCCGGGTAAAAACTCGACGAGATGCCGATCGCCCGCCGCGGCCAAAATACCGAATCTTCGGAAGAGTTCAAACTTGACTTGATCGGCGCTGCGAAACCAATCGGCCCAGCTCTCCACCTCGGCGCGGGTATACGATCGAAGCACATCCGGTTGAGCGATGTGATCGCGCAGCACGGCCAGCAAATCATGGTCTTGATAGAAGGCGCGATCGATCCACGTAAAGTGATTGATGCCTAGCACGTTGATTTTGATCTCGTCGCGCGGCGGCGTGGGCTGCTGCAAATACCGGTTCACCAAGCCGGCCAACATCCGCTGCACCGCATACACCTCGTGGCAGCAGCCGAACACTTTGAGGCGAGGCTCGACCCGCGTCAACGTGCGCGTGCAAATCGTCAGCGGGTTGGTGTAGTTGATCACCCAGGCGGTTGGGCAAACCGCCGCGATCTCACGCGCGAAATCCGCATAGATCGTGGCGGCTCGCAACCCACGCACCAGACCGGGAGTGCCGGTGGTGTCGCCCACTGGAAAGAACAGCCCATAGTCTTCAGCGATGGCGATGTCCTGCGCCATGCACTCAAGCGTTCCGGGTTGAATTGAAATCACCACAAAGTTCGCGCCGTTCAGCGCTTGCTGCAAGGTCGAGACCGCTTCATAACTCCAGCATGAGACAACGCCCGGTTGATCTTGCAGCCAATTGCCCAGCTGCTCGTTCAGCCGCGCGGCATCCAGATCGATGTCGTACAGCGCCACCTGCCCGGACAATTCGGGACACAGGGTCAGATCGAACATCAACTTGCGTGCCCATTCTCGGCTGCCGCCGCCCAGGTAGGCAATCTTCAGTTCGGAGATCGAGGCGCTATTGTGCTTCAAAGCAGGTTACTCACTGACCGTTTCACACTGTCGGGCGGCTGATGGGCCGCCCGACAGTCACACCCATCTAGATCGATTTACGATAGCACCCTGAACGGAGCAGCGCACACGTCCTTCGACTTCGTAAACTCCGCTCAGGATGCGTGTGCGCTGCGTAGTCGAAGGGCGCGCGTGTCTTAAGCTAGCGCTACTTCAGGAAGCCGCTGTTGATGAGGACTTCTTTGGTCGTCGCTTCCCAGTCCTTCGCGCCGAGGCTATCCAGCCCGGCGACGAACGCGGCCCAGGTTTCATCGGTGAGCGGTTCCTGGCCCAGCACGAACTTCACCAGACCTTCGCTGTAGAAGCGGGTGAAGTCGGCGCCGCTGGCCGGCGGATTCACAATCGCCGAGCCGGTCGCTTCAGTCCAGGGCTGCTTGCTGAACGCTTCCAGGAACGACAGCGGGCTCATTTCGCGGCCGTTGGCGGTCTTGTAGACCACGTAGCGCGCGTGCAGTTCCACGTCGCTGTTCATGAACACCATGTTGCGCAGCTGCGTCAACGGCTGTTGCGACTTGTGCGAGTAGGCCTTCTCAGGGTCGATGCCCTCGGTCGAGATGTAGCCCTTGGCATCTTTCTTGTAGTTCACGCCTTCCTGCCCGAAGCCCAGCAGGAAGTAGCCTTCGTCGCTGGCCATCCATTCGAGCAGCTTCGCAATGGCTTCACCCTTGCCGGCGTCCATCGCTGCCTGCGACACGGCGAAGATGCGGACATTGGTCAGGGACACGCCTTCCGAACTCTTGCCATCCGGGCCGGCCGGTGGCGGCAGGACTTCCCATTCGCCATCGGGGAAGTTCTTGTCAAAGTCCGAATAGTTGGCTTTAGTGGACAGCGCAGCAAAGTTCTCGTGCATCATGCCGCACTGACCTTGCTTCCAGCGCGCGCGGAACTCATCCTTCTTCAGCGTCGGCCAATCGGGATCGATCACTTTGGCGTCGATCAACGACTTGATATAGGCTGTGGCCTGCATGAAGTTGGGGTTGCGCGCATTCAGTGCGAAGTTCGCGGAGTCGGCCAGGTTCCAGGTGCCAGCCACGCCGTAAGCGCCGTAGATCCAATCAAAGCGCTTGCCCAGGCCGGCCACCACACCCAGACCCTCTGATTCGATGTAACCGCAGAAGCCATACGTGTCGTTCTTGCCATTGCCGTCCGGGTCTTTCTGGGTAAAGGCTTTGGCGACGGTCAAGAATTCATCCAATGTCTTAGGCGCTTCGAGGCCGAGT
>JAUQXD010001026.1 GCA_030834835.1 Thermoflexales bacterium
TACCCGGCGAAGAAGCGCGTCCACAACCTGAAGTATTACACGTGGGTTGAACAGCAAGGCCGCACGTATCAGGAAATTCAGGACCAGTGGTACAAGCCCGATTACTGGACAGGCGTCCACGGCCAGGCCGACCAGATCGACGCGTTGATCGAAGAGTTCAACGCCGAGGTGGGTCTGTAGTCAATTGACGTTGCGCTAATGACAACGAGAAGTTAGTCGCTTTGCAGGACTGTGCCGGGTGGAGCTATATGCTTCACTCGGCTTTTTTGTTTTGCTCAATGACAATTGTTACATGACCATCCTGACAAACATCATTTGTTCTGTGATTCGTGTCAGCCATAATTGAGGAGGGAGGTACTCCATGAAACTCAGACTTGTCATTGTATTGATGGTTGCAGTCTTTAGTTCGTTGGTCGTCGTCACAGGAGGAAGCACCGCCCACCCGGTCAGTCTGGACAATATTGTGTATCTGCCTATCGTCGCCAATTCATGTATCACGCATCAGGTCGGCGCCTATCTGTCAGCCAGTAGACCGGTCATTAGTACAGGCGAGAGCATTACCGTAACCGGCGCTGTGGTCAGTGATGGATGCCCGTTTGTGGGAGCACCTATCTTCTACGTGTACAGCGATCCGACAGGAATTCTCCAACCTGCCGTAGCCATCGTTGTATCCAATCCGCATGTCCCACCGAGTAAGTATCGTGAAGTCTCAGCCACATTCATGGCAGTCGGTGAAGGTCCAGTCACTTTCACGCTATCAATCAGTTATATGACCAGCGATCTACCGTGGAACTTTGCCGACTCTAGTCCAATCGTTGTTCGTGTTCTACCAAATCCATAAGAAGATTCATGAAGCGCTTTGCTGCTGAAGGTTTTGTCACAGTGTTAGCTATCACGCGGCTTTAACAGTTCAAGCCTTTCGATCCGGGTATGATACAATCGACACCATCTTCGATCAGGTGATCGTCATGACCGAGGCGCGTCCCGTTGTTAAATGGCCCGGCGGCAAGGGCCAGCTGCTCGATCGGCTGGAGCCGCTGTTTCCGCGCAAATTCAACCGCTACATCGAGCCGTTTGCGGGCGCGGGCGCGGTCTTCTTTCGATTGCACAACCTCGGCCTGATCGGCGCGAATCCGCGCGTGCGCAAGTCGCCGGCCATCGTCAACGACCTCAACGCCGAATTGATGAATGTCTATTGCGTTGTGCGCGATCAGGTTGACGACCTGATCGAGGAACTGGCGCGGCATCAGGCGCACATCGGGGATGAAGCCTACTATTATTACATCCGCAACCTCGATCGCGAGCCGGGTTTTGTGCGGTCATCGCCTGTCACCAGCGCGGCCCGCACGATTTTCCTGAACAAGACGGGGTACAATGGACTGTATCGCGTCAACGCGGGCGGCCTGTTCAACGTACCGTTTGGCCAGCATAAAAAGCCTACCGTGCTCGATCAACCTTTGCTGCACGTCGTCAGCCGCGCGCTGCAGCGCGTGGAGTTGATGAGCAGCGATTTCGCCTGGCCGCTGCGGCAGGCGCGCAAGCACGATTTCGTTTACATCGATCCGCCGTATCAACCGCTCAGCCGCACAGCAAATTTTGTGGCGTATACGGCGGGCGGCTTCGGCTGGGAGCAACAGGAACGGCTGGCGGAGTGGATCGGGCGGCTGGCGAAGCGCGGCTGTTACGTGTTGATCAACAATGCCGACACGCTCGAAATCCGCGCGTTATACGAGGCTGTTTTCAAGGGGCGCGCGGTTGACTTCAAACTACAGTCGTTTGAAACGGCGCGCAGCATCAACCGCGAAGGCAAGAATCGGCGCGGCGCGCAGGAACTGACTGTGTGGAATTACTAAAAGGCCACGTCATTGCGAGGCGCAGTTTTTCGCGCCGAAGCAATCTCAGGGTCAGCCAGCACGAGATTGCTTCGGCGGCCTGCGGCCTTCTCGCAAGGACGGTCTATAGATAGGTTCGCTATGATCGAATTAGCCATTCCTGGACGCGGGATCATTCAACTGGAATACGCCGTCTTTGACGTGAACGGCACGCTGGCGACCGACGGCCTGTTAATCTATGGCGTAGCTGAACAGATCGCAGTGCTCCGTGGCAAACTGGCGGTGCGGCTGCTCACCGCCGACACGCACGGCAAACAGGTCGAGATCGATCAGCAATTGACCTTCACCGCCGATCGGTTGAAGCCGGGCGGCCGCGAGCGCGAACAAAAGGCCGAATACATCTTCGTGCTCGGCGCGCATCAGGTCGTCGCCATTGGCAACGGCGCGAACGACGTGGATATGCTCAAGGCCGCCGCCATTAGCATCGCCGTGATCGGGCACGAAGGGCTATCGGGCGAGGCGCTGGCCGCGGCGGATGTGGTCGTGAACGACATCCACGATGCAATCGATCTGCTGCTCAATCCCAAACGCCTCATCGCCACGTTGCGCCGATGAAATCCGCCGAATTCATGCGCGCTCTGCCCGACGCGGTGCGCGCCCGCCTCCCGAAGAAACTGCAAGCCTTCAAAGTCACCCTGAGGCCGTGGTTGGTGCAGTTTTACTACGCCAATTCACTGCTCCACTACGAAGTCGTGACGCATGGTGAACGGCGCGGCTTGCTGGAAATTGGCCTGCACTTTGAAAGCCGCAATTCCGATGAGAACGCGCGCCTGCTGAACGGCTTCATGCAGCATCTCTTCGAGATCAAAGCCGAGTTAGGCGATCAAGTCGAAGCGGAGATGTGGGATAAGGGCTGGACCAAGGTGTACGAAACGCTGCCGCTGGAGACCATGAACGAGGCATATCTCGAGCGTGTGGCTGAGCGATTGGCGCACATGATCGGCGTGTTGCAACCCATTTTGGAGAAGGTGGCGCGTGATGCCTGACGCCAACTGGCTGTACCAGCTCAGCGAAATTCAACATCGCTACGCGGCGCGAACCATCCTCGATCTGCCTGTGTTGGACATCGCGCGCGGCGAAGTGCTGGCGCTCGTCGGACCGAGCGGCTCCGGCAAGACCACGTTGCTGCGCCTGCTGCAATTTCTGGAAGCCCCCACTCATGGCGCAATCACGTTTGATGGCGCCGTCCTCAATGATCACCTCGATTTGACTGTGCGCCGTCGCGTCGCCACGGTGTTTCAGTCCCCGGCGCTGCTCGATCGATCCGTTTACGACAACGTGGCCTACGGTCTGCAATTGCGTGGCATCCGCACTGCTTATGACGCCATCATGACCGCACTGGAACGGGTGGGCCTGCAAAGCATGGCGCGAGCGCGGGCACGAACACTGTCCGGCGGCGAGGCGCAGCGCGTGGCCCTGGCGCGCGCCATCGTGCTGCAACCGGAAGCGCTGCTGCTCGATGAGCCGACGGCCAATCTCGATCCGTACAACGTGGGCGTGATTGAAGATCTGGTGCGGGCGCATGGCGCGATGACGATCGTGCTGGTGACGCACAATGTCTTTCAGGCGAAGCGCCTGGCCGATCGTGTGGGATTGTTGTTGAGCGGAAAATTGATCGAACTGGGCACAGCCGAACAGTTCTTCTCGCACCCGATCGATCCTCGCACCCGCGCGTTCGTCAATGGCGAGATGGTGTATTAGGGCTTTGAGCATTGCCCATTTGATCGAGGAGTCAGCACGCCCACGTGCGGCTCGCGCCAGATCCGGCATCTGGGGATGCCTGACTCCTCACGCTTAAACCGCCGCGAGCGTCGCCTCCAGCCACCGCGTGATGTCTTTCAGGCCCTGCGCCGCAATTTTGTGTCCACCGGGATAGGCGTGATATTCGACGGGCGCACCCAGCACCGTCAAGAAATCTCGTGCCTGATGCGCACGATAAATCGGCACGATTTGATCATCGACGCCGTGGATGATCAAGTAACCGTGTCGAGGATAAGCGTCCTGAGCGGAGCTGCGCTGCAGCGAAGTCGAAGGACGCGCTTCATCAGGCAAGAATCCTGCCAATGCGATGACACCCGCAATCAAGTCTGGTTCCGCCAAAGACAGCGCGTAACTCAACGCCGCGCCCTGACTGAAGCCCATGAGGAACACCGGAGCTCGATTGAACGCGCGAATGAAATGGCGCAGCCGATCGATTGCGGGGGCAAACGAGACTCGATCGGGCGGCGGGGCCGATCGGACCCAGCTATAGCCGCGATCGACGTACCCTGGAAACATCCCGGGCTCAATCGCAATCGGCGCGCGCGGACTGATCACCGTGAAGGCCGCCGGGATCGATCGAGTGAAGAGGTTCATCGCGTGTTCGTCGCCGCCCAGACCGTGCAGCATGATCAACAGCGGGCC
>JAUQXD010001027.1 GCA_030834835.1 Thermoflexales bacterium
GCCCACCTACAATGCCCGCGCCGAACTGTACCGCATCACCGGCGTCGATCTGGTCGCCGTCCAAGGGATCAGCGCCTCACTCGCACAGACCATCCTCAGCGAGATTGGCACCGATATGAGCCGCTTCCCCACTGAAAAGCACTTCTGCTCATGGCTGGGCCTGGTGCCGCATCATGAAATCTCGGGTGGTAAGATTCTGCGCAATCACACCTTGAAGACCGACAATCGCGCTGGTCAGGCCATCCGACAGGCGGCCGCGTGTGTGATTCGCAGTCGCAGCGCCTTCGGGGCTTTCTACCGACGCAAACGCGCCCAACTCGGCCCGATGCAAGCCCAGGTCGCCACCGCGCACAAAATTGCCCGCACGGTTTACCACCTGCTCAAGTACAAAACACCGTATCAGGACATCGGGGCCAAAGCGTATGAACAACAAGCCGCCGATCGGGAGTTAGCCCACGTGCGCAAACAGGCCGCCAAACTCGGCTATGTCTTGACAGCCACCACGACTTAAATCGTACGCTTCACCACGCAGTGTCTTGAGCCTGGCTTACGCCGGGTGTTTAGGGTTGGATGCGAGGTGAACTTCTAGCCGGAATTCTTCGAGGGAGTGCGTTTCAACGGGGCAAATCCAGTGTCCCGCAGGCGCTCACCTTCATTCAGCCTGCTTTCTTCAGCCGGGTAACTTGATCAGTTTCTTAGGACGCCATGTTGGGCCGCCCCGAACATTTCAAAGCATGTTGATGGTCGAATTACTGCGCGACTGGTGACTCTATGGTTAATCCTAATTGATTACGCCAACTGCTCGCAACCATTCATAAAGCGTCGAGGTAGAAGCACGGGCATCGCCGAAGTAGTATGTTCCAGCGCCCTGCTTCTTGATAAATGAGATGTCAACGTTCGTGTCAGGTCGATCATACAAATAAAACAGGAACTCGAATTTTTCATTACTCTTCAACAGCAAAGTAACGTAGAATTCTTGGGCGTACTTAGGATGATTCGGGAAGTATCCTTGAGCGGATCGCATGATCTGGACAAAAGCGCTTAATTGCTCCTGACTGTTGATGGATTTGCATGTGGAGTTTTCCGGGCATATCTCCAACTGTTGAACATCCGTAACTGAAAGGGATGCGAGAAGCCGCCAGAACTCGTTCGAGACCTGTTCGCGCTGGTCGCGTTCAGGATTAGACCCCAGTGACGCTATAACGACTCCAATTAGCGCGAGGCCGAGAAGAACTTTTAGCAATTCAGCACCAACTGAACGATTAGCTTGTCTTGTGGTCATGTAACGATGGCAAATTGCCTGTGCTACACAAGCGGCCCAACACAAATATGACCCGCGTTTTTCCCGGGCTAATTACTTGTAGCTGGCGTCTTTTCCTAATATAATCCGCCCATAGGGTTATATCTGGAACTTTTTCCTGATATACACCCGCCAGGGCGTTAGCGCGTATTTTTATCCGCCCGTAGTATAGCCCCGCACTTGCCCCGCGTCAACGCTAAACTCCACCAGCCTCAGTTTCCAGCCAGCGCGACCCCAAGAAGATTTCTCGCGCTCAGTTTCCAGCCAACTTGACCCCGGTGG
>JAUQXD010001028.1 GCA_030834835.1 Thermoflexales bacterium
CCGCTGACCGCGGCCTATTGCCAGAATAATTTATGGCAGCATGTCAGGCGAACCGATGGCAGCACCTTTAGTGACCAGGCTGACTGCATCCAGTACGTCAATACCGGGCGATGATGCGAACGCCGATCAGTCTGGGGTAGATTGCGGTGAATGCGAGGTTTAGTTTGAAGTAAGGACCGACCTGACAGGTGAGCCACTGCCCACCTGTCAGGTTTTGTTTTACAGGGTTACAGATTCAACTTCTTCAACAGGTCAGGCCGGCTCTTGAGCGTGGTCTGCGCCAGCCGCTCGAAAATCTTCTGCCACTTGTCCAGCGCCGCAAAGGCTACATCCCGATCGGCCGTCGATTTGGTCGCCGCGCCGATCGTGCCGTTTTGATCTTCGTCGGCTTTCTTGAAGGCATCGACCGCCGCCAGCGCCGAGGTGAGATACGCCGCCGGATAACCACTGGCCGCAAACGTCGCCGCGTACGGTTCTGTCTGCGCGGCTTTATATGAGAGCTGGGCCGCGCCGATGAATTGCTGCGCGTCTTTGGGAATGCTGCCGTTGAGGTTGAGGGCGGTGCGATCGGCGGCGGCGGGGAACAGGCGGCGGGCATTGACGCGGAACTCGCCATACATTTCGCGCGCCGCTGATTCTGCGCCACGGCGCACGGCGCTGATCTGGCTCTGCGTCTTCATGGCCGTCTGCCGCACGCTGAAGGCGGCCTGGGCGGCCTGCTGCAAGGCCAGCCCTTCGCCGAACTTGGACAGGTCGAAACCGCGCGGCGCGAGCAGCGCCATGATCTCGATGTCGGCCTGCGCCGTCGCCAGGGTTTGCCCGACGCCGACGATGCGGTCGAGCATGGCCCGATCTTGTTCGGCACGTTCTTTGACGGGTTTCGGGGTTGGGGTCGGTGGTACAGGGATGGGGTCAGTCATGATGCTCCTTGTGGGTTTACCCCCTCCCCAACCCTCCCCCGTCGCTGACAGGGGAGGGAGCGCGCTTGCGCGTGGGTGAGGGTTGGTTTTCCTTGCCCAGAATCATGGAGGCAGACACTTGCCGCCAGAAGCATGCGGCATCTTCGAGGTCTGCCCCTACTTCCCCCGCTGCTGATGTTACCTGCCGTTGAGTATAAGCGAGGCGAGCGGCCTTGAGCAATAGTCCCTTTGGCCTAACCCGAAAATCCCCGGCCTTAGATCGAAAACTCTGGCCGTTAACCCTGAATTCCCCGGCCTTATTTGCGTCGCCCTCGTTTATTTATTCGAGACCCGCTGCCTTAGGCAGAAAGCCCTGTGCCTTTGTCTTGAAGTTCTCCGCCCTGTTTGCATTGCCCTGACGAGTATATTTACAACTCTGATTCGTTGCACGAAAATTCCCAGCCTTGTTTGCGTCGTTCTGATGAGTATATTTAAGACCCCGGCCTTAGGTCGAAGACCCTTGCCCTAAACTTGGAAGTTCCCGGCCTTATTTGCGTTATCCTTGTTTGTTTATTTGAGGCGATCGGTTCTTGGTCGGCGGCGATTTGGCTTTGGTGGGTAACGAGCGAGGCAAGGGTCGATTTGCTTATGCTCAATGGCACTTGTCACCTTCGCCCCATGATCTTGTCTTCCAATTGGCGATACACATCGCGGCCTTGAGGGTCGCGCTTCACGGCCCACAGGAACAGGGCTTTCTTGTCCGGGTCGCATTCTTCCCAACGTTCGCCGATGTTGCGCTTTTCCTGTTCGTAGTCTTCGATGAATTCGCCCTTGTATTCCACGATCAACAGGCGACCATCATGTAGTTCGGCGATGAAGTCGGGATAGAAGTTGCCCTTCGCCAACGGCAGCGAGTAGCCGTAAAACGGCAGATTGCGCACCCAGCGTTTGATGTGTGAGCAGCGATCAATGGCTTGCGCGCAGTCAAACTCTTCGCCCTGTGATTTCAATTCGCCTACACTGGGATAGAGATGCTTGTCGCTGAACTGATAAGAACCCGTGTAAAACCAGTTGGCCGGATAGTTATCGAGATCAAAATTGAAGGCGTAAGTATAACGCGTCTCAACGGCAGATTCAGAGCCAAACATCACCGTTTGATAGCCGCGCTCGTAGGCTTCGACTTCGTAGGCTTTGATCCTAGCGGCGAGAGCACGCTGTAAGACAGTGCGGTTGCGCACTAACGCCGTCAAAGAAACCTTGCGCCGATCGATGAGGTAATCCAGGGTCTTGCGAATGAATTCCATCATCACTTCTTGCCGCACATTGTCCCGATGGAGTTTGTCGTCCAGATGACGACTGAGCTTCAAGCGATCCCAATCCGTCGGCGCGGCGTTAAGGTCTAATTCCAATTGCGCGCCAAGATATTTTTCTATCAGGCGCTCGCCCTGTAAATCGATCAGGTAACTGGTGGACGTTTCTTCAATGGCAAATTCGCCCGCGCTCAATTCGGCGTGAAAGTCCAGCAGGTTCCAGCCGCGTTCGTCCAGAAACCATTCTTCATCGGCCACTTCCCATTCGTCGTCGATCCACAGACACAGGCGCGGCACGCTGAACGGCTCGGTGGGCCGGCGCGGGCGCTGCTGGCGATAGACGGCGAAGGTCTGTTCAACTGCGGCGCGATCCTTCTTAGGTGCGGCTTGAATGAGTTTCTGTTCCAACTCTGGCGAGACCGGGCCGGTCACTTGCACAATGACGCGCTCACTGGCTGTGGGCACAATCTGAATGATGCCTTGCTCTTCCAGCGTGAACACAGACATGTCCGGCGCGGCACTGTACGCGAACTGGATGCCCTCGTGAATGATGCGCGGCGCGGTTGGGGTGGCGGGCAATAACTGCGGTTGAATGTATTGATTGACCTCGGCCTCATCAAAGCCCATGTTGACGAGACGATCATGCAATTGGCTGACCGCTTGCGGCCAACTGTGTGATGAGACATGCGCGTAAGCGCGATTGAGATCAGGATGGGTGCGCTTCTTCGCCCACGGCATCCGCAACACGCGGCCCAATAACTGCTCCACATCGCGTTTGTTGTGAACCGTGGCGACGGAGCAGAAGACATAGGCAAAGGGACAGTCCCAGCCTTCTTTCAACGCCTCGATGGTGATGACATATTCAATCTTGTTGTTGGGATCGAGCAAGTCAATGTCATCGAGTTCACGCTGCGTGCCCGTGGCAATGGCAATGCGCTCACGTGGGATGCGTTCCTCATCCACCAGATAGCGTTCGAGCACTTCGACGGTCACCTCTTTGTCTTTGTTCTCGGCCTGAATCAAGACGATGGGATGCACAAAGTCCGGCTCCAAACGGGCCAACTCATGCAGCTGATCGCGGGTGCGCACACTGTCGCTGACGGCGCTTTGCCACGTTTGATGCTCGGTCAAGACGATGGGCAGCTTGATCATGTCTTCGGCTTTGAGTTGCGAGGCCGAGACGTGATGCAGGATGTTGCTGTTGTCGGCGGGCGTGGCCGTAAACTCGATGATGCAGCGCGGCCTCAAGCGGCCCAGCGTTTCGACACTGAGCGACGACGAGGCATTGTGCGCTTCGTCCACAATGACCACGGGCCGATAGAGCGCCAACAAGTTGCGGAATGAAAACTTGACCTGATCGTTTTCGCGGTCAAGGTAATCGGGCGCGAGTTGGGCCGCCGTGAAGCGCGCAAAGTGCGGCTCTAAATCTTCGTGATGGGCGTAGATGCGGCGCTCGTCGGTATCGCCGATGCGGGGCACGGCCAGCGTGCTGATGACGATGCAGGTCTTGTCGCGCAAGTCGGTGGGGCGCAGCTGCGTAAAGTCGGCAATGTCCAGCACCCGCACGAACTGATCGCCAAAGGCGGCGGCCAGCGCTTCACGATTGGGATGACCGGGTTTGGTCAGCGTCTCGTAAGTCTGGGCGCGAATGGTGTTGGTTGGCACCAGCCACACCACCAACGGATGATCCGGCCCAATGGTATTGGCGATGATCTCAATGGTCTTGGTCGCCAGATACGTTTTGCCGCCGCCGGTGGGCAGGCGCAAACACACAAAGGGCACATCGACCAGGTCGTTCATAGGCCGATAGTCGCCGTGCGCCGCATGATTGGGTACGGTGGCCTGATACGTTTCAAACGCCACTTTGGGATCGCGCCCGTCGGCTAAAGCCAGATAACGGCGCAGGGCTTCCAAAGTTTTCTCTTGATAGTCGATACGTCGAAAGACTGTCATTAGCGGGCCTTGATGGAATAGGGTGTTTGTTTGAAGGTGACGCGTTCGCGCTGCAAGCGTTCAGAACCGAAGCGCGTGGCTTCGCCGTAGATCACTCTGGGGCCGTCAAAGGGCGGCAGGTCGCGCAAGACGCGGCTGGTCAAGACATTGCCACTCGTGGGCCGCCTGTCACCCAGAATGCCGTTAAACAGCAGGTAATAGGCGATGCCGTTGTGAACGCCCACCAACGGTGAAGTGGCTTCCGCTGCCAGCGGCGTGTTGGTCTCCGTAAACCAGATGTGCGCGGCCAGCGCCGGAAAGCGCACGGCGGGATTGATGCGTTCGGTCTCATCAAAGATGGTTTCGCCTAGTCGATAGAAACGAAAGCCGCCGCCACCCTGCCAGTTGACGGCTTGTGAGATGCCGCCTTGTTCGTCGTCGATGACTTTCTGCAAACGAGGCACGCAATGTGTAACAGCATGATTGCCCATTTCGATACCGATATATCTTCTGCCCATTTTGTGAGCAACAGCGGCGGTTGTGCCTGAGCCGAGGAAGGAATCAAGAACTAAGTCATTGGCGTTGGTTGCTATTTCAAGAACTCGTTCAATCAATCGTTCTGGCTTTGGTGTCAAGAAATCATCTGTAAGCGAAGTTGTCCCTAAAACTTCACGGACTTCTTTACGAGATAAATCTGTGTGACCAGCAAATTCATGAAACCAAAGTGTTTGTGGAACAATTCCTTGATTTCTTAATTGGCTTTTATAACGTTTGAATGACGGTGTTTTAGCTAAACCATCTTTCCCCCAATAAATATATCCCTCCCGCACATGTCGTAGATGCTCATCATAAGAGTAAGCCCAAACACGCGTTTTACTTGGAAGGATTTTTTCTCCTGTATTCGGCTGAGTAATTGCATAATACAAGTTGGGGCGCTCATCTGCGGTTTTACTACAAGTATAGTTATCAGGACGGAAAATACCTTTGTCATCTTCAAAACGATATTGCCGATCTTTTTCTTCTGTACGAGGCAATAAATCACGCTGCCAAGATTCGCTTTTTCGATATACAAGTATATGGTCGTGCATAGGAGCAATTGTTTTGTGGTCATTAGCGACTGCATATTTTTTTGCCAGACAATATTGGCCACAAAGTTTCCGCGCCCAAGAACTTCATCCATCAACACTTTCAAATAATGCCCTTCATTGTCGTCAATTGATACCCAGATACTCCCATTTTCAGTGAGTAAATCGCGCAACATTTCCAAACGTGGATAGAGCGTACTCAACCAAATGGAGTGTTCCAGATTGTCATCGTAATGCTCAAATGCGCTTCGCGTGTTGTAAGGCGGATCGATATAGATGCACTTCACACGGCCTGCAAAATACGGCAGCAGGGCTTTCAGCGCATTCAGGTTGTCGCCTTGAATAAGCATGTTGCCGGTGGTGGGGTCGCCGTAAGACAAATCGGGCACGGCTTCCAGTAAGCGGTAGGGCACTTGAGAGGAGAGATGACGGGCAACATCGTCGTTGAGCCAGTTGAGGGTGGGCATGCAGAGTATGTCCTATATGCGTTAAGTTATCAGCAGGTATTACTTCTTCTGAGCGACTTCAGTCTCAAGCTCTTTGATTCGCGCCAAAAGTTTGGTTTCGGTTTTTTCAAAGCTGGAAAGTTTCTCTAAATCATTGTCAAGATCAATTCCAATCACGAAACCCAGTCCCACTAACGTCGCTAGCACCATCAACATGATTACTCTTAGCCCCGCATCTGAGAACGCTGCGACAACACCAATGCTAGCCAAGATAAACAAGAAATCTGCTATCAGGCTTAGAAACGTTCGGTAAGCTTTCACTTGTAAACGGGCTGGATCATCGTGAAATTGCTTTAGACGATCGTATTCAATCTTCGAGCGTTGCAGGGCCTTGCTGCGATTTGTTAGATTGCGCCGATCAAGCCAGTCTTTGATTCGTGGGGTGAGGAGATTGGCACCAATGCTGATGGGAATGGATAACACAGCAGCCAGAACAAGCGTGACAAGCCAGTTGGGTTCAGTCATCGAAAACCTCGCAGATGATAAGGTGACTCTGGCAAGTATAGCGAGAATGAAGGCGGGGGTCAAACGTGGGCGGCCCCTACCCATGTCGGCGTAATGGTCGAGGGTGGTCAAGTGCCCTCCCCCAAACGGCCAGCCGTCCCGCCGCTTCGCGGACACGGGATGGGGGAGGGACAGGGTAGGGGCTGTTGATCTGCCTTAAGGCTGGCAAGCCGCCGCGATGTCTTTCAGCACATTGTCCAGATCATGCTCCACGCGTTCGTTCGTGAAGCGAACAACTCGATAGCCGAACTTTTCAAAATGCTGCGTTCGATCTTGATCCCGTTGAATTTGCCGCAAGTGAAGAGGGCCGTCAAGTTCGACAATCAAGCGACAGGCCGGACAGCAGAAATCTGCGATGAACTGGCCCAGTGGATGCTGCCGTCGAAACTTCCGGCCATTCAATTGATGGCCGCGCAAGCGCGCCCACAACAAGGCTTCAGCGGGGGTTGGATTGTGCCGAAGTTCTCTGGCCCGTTGATCGATCTCGGCGGTCGTGCCGCGAATGCGGGTGGTACGTTTGATGTCTGGGCGCATGATGAATGTCGAGAATCCAGGCGGCGGGTGAAGTACGTCGGCAAGTATAGCGAGAATGAAGGCGTGGGTCAAACGGGGGCGGCCCCTACCCGGCGTTAACGCGCCACCCTCCCCCGTCGGAAAAAGAATCCGACAGGGGAGCCCTAAAGGGGGCTTCGCGCGGAACCGGCTACTTCAAAAGCAGGGGGACAAACACCGGGTGGTACGGAAAGGGCGTGGGCGGCTGAATGGGGCCTGGCGGCAAGGCGGCAAACGTATTGGCCGCGTAGTGAGACGAGGCGATGCCAGTAGCGAAGGCCGCCTGGGCTGCCGCCGACGATTCGATAACAATCGAGGAATCAGGATCAGTCGGATCGGTGGTGGTGTTCCAATTAAAATACACCACAGCCTTGATCTGCGGGAAATTGCCGGGCAATTGGACCGTTAAGGCATCGATCAGCCAATCGGCTTTGCGTTGACCGTCGGTAGCATCTTCTTTTGAGCCAAACTCAGCCAGCATGATCGGCTTGGCAGGCGCAATAGCCAGGAGTGCTTGATAAGTGTTTAGAATCCAATTCATGCCGGAGCCTGTCAGGATCGTGTTGAACGATTCCCAGCCGGCGTAACGATTATAGTTATCCATTCCGGTCCAATCGACATAGTCGTCACCTGGATAGATCTGGGCCATGGGGGGATGCTGACCGGCTGAGGTGTTGGTCAGCTCATTGATACACCATACCCAGGTGACGTTGGTCGCTCCGGCCTGGGTAAAGATGTCGTGAACGTGCCTCCACATCGCGACGTAATCGCCGGGGTTATTCCCGTTGTAAATGGCCGTACCGGTGCCTAACTTGCCTTCTGCCCAGGGATACCACCAGCCATTCATTTCCCAATCCAACCGCAAGAAGAAAGGATGTCCCCAGGCGGCGGCAGCGTTGGCAAATTGACGGATATAACTGTCGTATACACCAGAAGTGACGACACTGTTGCGGAAATTTGTCGCATTGCTCAAGGATGCATCGCGGCTCGACCAACTGAACAAAGGGATTGAGCCGTGATGGCGGACCTTATCGAAGGACGTGCCGGGGAAACTTAAGGGTGTGCCATTGGAATACCAGGACTGACCAAAATGAATGATGGACACTTTCTTGCCAGTATGAGCTTCAAAGGCGTCGACCGAACGCATGTCACCGGGCGCTGAGCCAACATTGTAGGTCGTACCGTCAATAAGCGCTCCCCAATAGATAGGGCCGTTATTGTTGAGCTGAGTCGGAGTATTCAGTAAAGACCACGATAATAGGGCGACACCCAATAAGGCTGGATTTCTTTTCTGACGACTCACCTCATCACTCCCTCGCCTTCAACGGCACACGATTGTTAGCCCGGCCCGCAAATTCGCTGTCACTCCTCACAGTCCCGGTCCCCGCGACATCGGCTCCGCCGTCCGCGCCGATGCAGGTCGGTGGGCCTGATCGGTCGAGCGTCGGGCATGGGGAAGTATAGATCGATCAGGCGGCGAGGACAACGAAAAGAAAGCGCTCGGTGATGAGCCGAGTGTTGGGCAGCAGCCTGTTACGTCGCCGGTATTGTTGAGATAACAACCAGCCGCCCGGCTCTCACGTGA
>JAUQXD010001029.1 GCA_030834835.1 Thermoflexales bacterium
GTGCCCGGCGTGGTCGATCGGCCCGGCGCGATCGATCCCGGCACGATCGTGGGCGACCTCGAATTCGATCACGTCGATTTCGACTACGGCGACAATCAACCGGTGCTGGCAGATTTTTCGCTCAAGGTCAAACGCGGCGAAACGATCGCGCTGGTCGGCCCGACAGGCGGCGGCAAATCGACCATCGTGAATTTGCTGTGCCGTTTCTACGAGCCAGTGAGGGGCCGCGTCACGATCGGGGGGCGGGATTATACGGAGTTGTCGCTGCATGCGATTCAATCGCGCATTGGTGTGGTGCTGCAAACGCCGCACCTGTTCAGCGGATCGATCCGCGAGAACATCCGCTATGGCAAACTCGACGCGACCGACGACGACATTGAGGCGGCGGCGAAGTTGGCGGGTGCGCACGATTTCATCATCACGCTCGACAAGGGCTATGAAGAAGCGGTCGGGGAGGGGGGCAATTTGCTCTCGACCGGGCAGAAGCAACTCATCAGCCTGGCGCGTGCGGTGCTGGCGCAGCCGGAAATCTTCATCATGGACGAGGCGACGAGTTCGGTGGACACGTTGACCGAGGCGCTGATTCAACGCGGCATGGAGCAGTTGATGAAGGGGCGGACGTCATTCGTGATCGCGCACCGGCTCAGCACGATCAAACGCGCCGATCGGATTCTGGTGATCGAAGGCGGCCGCATCGCGGAGATGGGCACGCATGCGCAGTTGTTGCAGAAGCGCGGGCACTACTACAACTTGTACACGCGCCAGTTCCGGCATGATCTGAGCAAGGAGTATAATCTGTTTGCGTTGACGGGCGCGAACGCGAATTAACTTTCGGTGAGGTGAACGCATGTCCACTCGCATCTACTTGATCCGGCACGGGGCCACGCAGTTGAGCGCAGAAGATCGCTTCGCAGGCGCGGTGGATGTCGATCTGTCCGACGAGGGCCGTCGTCAGGCGCAGGCGCTGGCTGTGCGACTGGCCGACGATCACATCACTGCCGTGTATTGCAGCCCGATGCGGCGCACGGTGGAAACTGCCAGCATCGTGGCGCGGCCGCACGAGTTGAAGCCGATCACGCGCGACGGCCTGCGCGAAATCCATCATGGCCGCTGGGAGTCGATGCGGCGCGGCGAGGTGGAGGCGCAGTTCCCCGAAGAGTATGCGGCGTGGGAAGAAGACCCGTTCACCTATGCGCCGCTGGGCGGCGAGTCCGGCCTGAGTGTGATGGCGCGGGCGCTGCCCGTCATTCGCGAGATTGTGGCGCAGCATCGCGATGAGAATGTGGCGGTGGTGTCACACAAGGCCACAATCCGTTTGCTGTTGAGCAGTCTGCTGGGCTTCGATCCGCGCGGCTACCGCGATCGATTGGATCAGGCTCCAGCCTGCCTGAATGTGCTGGATTTCAAGGATACGGTGCGCGTCCGTCTGATGTTGTTCAACGATGTATCGCACTATGTCGATCAGCCGGATCGATCGGCGGCGCGGTTGTCTAAGTGGTGGGACGGCGCTGGAGGTTAGAGATTGGAGGTTGGAAGTTGGAGGACGCCCCGCGATCTCGATGTAGATTGCGGGGCGTTTTTGATTCGTAGGGGCGAAGCAAACTGTCCCCGTAGCAAAGCGGAGTGGGATTCGCTATCAGATTCCAGTCGTTCAGCCCGGATTCGTGCGCGAATGCTTCGCCCTTACACAATTTGTGGGCTACCTTTAGACCCGCAGTGCGCTCCGGAACGCTCTGGAGCCCTAGTACGAGTCCGCGCCGTTGTGATACACGAAGACATGGTCGTAGCGACGATCGCCAAAGATGGCGCCGCCGCGTATTCTAATTTCAGCCGGCGTTTTCAGCCAGCTCGACGTTTTCGTGTCGAAATTTCCCAGTTTCTGCAAGCCTTGATATTGTTCTTCAGTTAACAGCTCGACGCCCAAGGCCGCGGCCATATCCAGCGCAGTATCGGCTGGCTTAAATTCTTTCCTCGACTCCAGCG
>JAUQXD010001030.1 GCA_030834835.1 Thermoflexales bacterium
CAGGCTGCCGCACAAATCGAAGCGTCGAAGGCGTTCAGCAAAACCTTTATGCAGCGGCACAATATCCCGACTGCACGCTTTGCAGCATTCACCGATTTCCGAGAAGCGCTCAAGCATTTGCTCAGTATTGATTATCCGACCGTGATCAAAGCGTCCGGCCTCGCGGCAGGGAAAGGTGTCATCCTGCCCGATTGTGCCGACGATGCCGAAGCAGCGCTGCGCGCCATCATGCTCGATCACGAGTTTGGTGCGGCGGGCGACGAAGTCATCATCGAAGAACGGTTAAGCGGTGAAGAAGTCTCGCTGCTCGCGTTTACGGACGGCGTCACCATCAAACCGATGCCGCCTGCGCAAGATCACAAGCGCGTCTTCGATGGCGATCAAGGGCCGAACACGGGCGGCATGGGGGCGTACGCGCCCGCTCCGATTTGCCCGTCCGACCTTGTCGAAGAGTTCACGCGCACAGTTTTGCAGCCGACAGTTGACGGCTTGTGCGAAGAAGGGCGACCATTCGTCGGCGTGCTCTATGCCGGATTGATGCTCACAGCCGATGGTCCGCGCGTCCTTGAATACAACTGCCGCTTCGGTGACCCAGAAACGCAGGCCATTCTGCCCTTACTGGACACGGACCTGATCGACATTACCGAAGCGTGCGCGATCGGGCAGCTGAACACGATCGATGTGAAATGGAAATCGGGCGCAGCGGCGTGTGTGGTGATCGCGTCGGAGGGCTATCCGGGCAATTATCCGATCGGGCGTGAGATTCGCGGCCGTGATGGTTCATTTGAGAATGCCGTTGTCTTTCACGCAGGAACAAAGATCAGCGACGACAAAGTGGTCACAGCAGGCGGACGCGTACTCGGCGTGACGGGCTGGGGTGAGAATCTCCAGTCCGCATTAGCGCAGGCTTATGACGCAACCAAACAAATTTCATTTGACGGCATGCACTATCGCCACGATATTGGCTGGCGCGCATTGGAGGTGAAACGATGACAGCGACCTACGCCTCCTCCGGCGTCAACATCGACGCGGGCAATCGCGCCGTCGAACTCATGCGCGATGCGGTCAAATCCACCTATGGTCCTGAAGTCCTCGCCGGCATCGGCGCATTTGGCGGATTGTTCGATGCGTCCGCGCTCAAAGCCATGCGCGATCCCGTCCTCGTCGCTTCGACCGATGGCGTAGGCACCAAAGTAAAACTCGCCGCGCAAGCGGGTCGCTATGAATCAATCGGCCACGACATCGTCAATCACTGCATCAACGACATCCTGGTGCAAGGTGCGCGACCGCTCTTCTTTCTTGATTACATTGCCAGCGCCAAAATCGATCCTCAGATGATCGCAGCAGTGGTTGGCGGCATCGCCGCCGCTTGTCGCGAAGCAGGCTGTGCCCTGCTCGGCGGCGAGACCGCTGAAATGCCGGGGGTCTATCAGCCCAACGAATTCGATGTGGCAGGAACCATCATTGGGGTTGTCGATCGATCTGCCATTTTGCCCCGCACCGATCAACTTTGCGCAGGCGATGCCCTCATCGGCCTCCGATCGTCTGGCCCGCACACCAACGGCTACTCGCTCATTCGCACAGTATTTGAAGGCGTTCCGCTCGATACAGTGTTTCCCGAACTCGGCGTTCCATTGGCTGACGCGTTGCTAGCGTCTCATCGGTCTTATCTCAATTTGATTCACGCAACACGCAATGCGCAACACGCCTCTATCAAAGCGCTCGCTCACTTAACGGGCGGCGGCTTCATCGAAAACATCCCGCGCATTCTGCCTGATCATCTGGGCGCACAGATCGCGGTCGGTAGTTGGCCTGTGCCGCCGTTATTCCAACTTATTCAGCAGCGCGGCGATATTGCCGCCGAAGAAATGTATCGCGTCTTCAACATGGGTATCGGCATGATCATCATCGTCGCGCCTGAAAACGTCGGCGCCGTACGATCAGCCATTCCAGAAGAAACCTTCGTCATCGGTCAACTCACTGAAGGTAGCAAGCGAGTCAGCCTAGCGTGAACCAACCAGCAATCAACAATCAACAAGCAACAATCAGTAATCTGGTTGTTCTCATCTCCGGCCACGGTTCCAACCTGCAAGCCATCCTTGATGCGTGCGCGTCCGGCGAACTGAACGCACAAGTCGTCGCCGTGATCTCCAACAAATCAGACGCCTTCGGCCTCGAACGTGCGCGCCGTGCGAATGTGCCCGCGATTGCAAAACTGAAACCTAAAGATCAAGATCGACGCGCCTACGATGCTGAACTGGCCGAACTCGCGGCCTCATTCCAACTCGATTGGATCGTGCTGGCCGGCTGGATGCGCGTCCTTTCGTCGGCCTTTCTCGATCGTTTTCCGCAGCGCGTGATCAACTTGCATCCCGCCCTGCCCGACACCTTCCCCGGCACGCACGCGATCGAGCGCGCCTATGAAGCCTGTCAACGCGGCGAGATCGATCGCACCGGCGTCATGGTTCACCTCGTCCCCGATGAAGGCGTCGACACCGGCCCAGTACTGGCACAAGCCGAAGTACTCATTCAACCGACCGACACACTTGAATCACTGGAGGCACGCATCCATCACACAGAACATCGTCTGCTGATTGAAACACTGGGAGCGTACTGCGTAAAACGTAATGCGTAATACGTTTCACGCTTCACGTTTCACTCGTCACTCATCACTTTTCAAAGGAGAACCATGCCAACCGCCATCCTGTCCGTTCACGACAAGCTCGGCCTCGTCGATTTCGCGCGCGGCCTGCACGACCTGAGCTGGTCGCTCATCGCGTCCGGCGGCACCTCTAGGGCGCTGCGCGCTCAGAACATCCCCGTGACCGAAGTCGCCGATTACACGCATTCGCCTGAAATTCTGGGCGGCCGCGTGAAGACGCTGCATCCTGCCATTCACGGCGGCCTGCTGGCGCGCTCGACCGAAGCCGATCACACCGAACTGCTCAACCTTGGCTGGGACTACGTCGATCTCGTCGCGGTCAATCTCTATCCGTTCGAAGCGACCATCGCCAAACCCGGCGTCACCTTTGAAGACGCGATCGAGAACATCGACATCGGCGGCGTGACG
>JAUQXD010001031.1 GCA_030834835.1 Thermoflexales bacterium
CGGTAACCGGTCTCTTAGGTATAGGTGGGATCACCACTGTCAACTATTTGGGGGGACAGCGGGTTGACGTGTGGTGGGTGGGCGTGCTGGACGCTGTCAGCGGTATTTCGGTCTTTGCTACATCGGGCATTATAACGGCGCTAGTGGCACCGCGAGCGGTCAGCCCGCGGTGGATAAGGATCTTGGCGATTATTGTCATAATCGTAACGTTGGCAGATGCAGTGACCAGTGGATCGAAAGGCCCGTTCGTCTATATTTTCTTCTATCTGATCTGCGCGGTGCTCTCCATCCACCAGGCTCCGCCATGGCGATTGATGCTGATCGTCGTGTTAGGATACTTGTTGGTAATTGAGCCGTTTGTATCTTTTGCCCGGATTCAGGCTGTATTGTCCGGGGCGCGGACTGCCGCTGATCGGGCAACTGTTTTCGAAGACGCGGTCAGTCAAGGCGCATTGACGGTGCAAGGCGATGTGGGCAACATTAAAGTGGAATCACTGTTTAGGGGCATCTATCCACTGGCCGGTGAGCTCACTCGCCGGAATTCATGGCTAGATGGCTACTGGCGTGGCATCACTTTCGATCAGGGGTTGAGGGCGCTGGTACCCCGCGCGCTGGCGCCTGATAAACCCGATATGAACATCGGCAACTTCATGGCGCACACCGTGGGGGTTGATATCGGGGTGGTTGATCCAAACAATAATATTACGAGCGTAGCGGTATCGATCCCGTTTGAGTTTGTCGGCAATTACGGTTGGCTGGCGGGTATTGTGGCCTTCCCCTTAATCGGTCTGGTGTGGGCTCTAGTCTGTGGGTGGTTGTTATCACCCGCGCGGATATCCAATCATCCGTTAACGCCTTGGTTGGTTGGTATGACGCTGAGCATGGAAGCAGCAATTGGGCATTTTCTTGCCGCCTGGCGGGATTTGTCCATTCCACTGATAACCGCTTTTGTTGTCTGGCTTTTTCTGAAAAAGCGGCTCTAGGGTAGAAGATGAATCAAACTGCGGAGCCCTCCGACCGCATGTTATCCACGCAATCCAGGGCGTTGCGCGCTGCGGGTGTGATAGAGCCGACGAGGCAAGCGAGTAGGCAAGCGGCCTACGCCGCTGTCACGCTATGCCTGGCCGTGGTTCACCTGCTGCTGCCGATCGAGCGCGGTTTCCCCGTCATTCGGATTGCGGGTTATCCTTTTACGCTGACGATCCTTGTGAGCGTTGCCGCGTTTGTATTTGTGGTCGTTGATTCCAACGGCGCGATCTTTTATCACCTGCCCAGGCGTTATTTCCCGCATCAAATATTGGTGACAGTCACATTGTTCGTGTCGGCGTTGCTCGCCAGCGACGTAACCGCCGGGTTATTTGTCGTCTTGTCGTACTGTGCGACGTTCGCATTTGATTTTCTGGTTGTTTACTATTTGTTTCAGCGCGGATTCCGGCGAGCGTTTGTACTCATTATCTGCGGCGTGGCTGCTGTGGCGGCCGCCGTAGGGATCATAGAAGGGCTGTTTCGTTCGTACGTAAGCATCTATGCGGAGTGGTTTCTGGGATATGATTTTTCGCCGATGAGTTACGCCATGACGCGCCCGGACTTCCGGGCGTTAGGCACGTTGGGCAACCCGATTCTGTATGCGGTAGCCATGACACTAGCTGTGCCATTTGCACTTGAGGTCCGAAACCGGGTGATCCGGTATGGCCTGGCAACCGCACTGTTTCTAGCCTCAACCCTTGCGATCTCAACCACAGCGGTGGTCGTATGGTTCGTGTTCGGCCTGGGGTTCCTAGTGCTAACCAAACATCGGAAGCGTCTTATCCTGTTGACCGTTATCGTGGTGGGCGTGGGGATTGGCGTGCGGACGAATCTAGTGGGTGATGACGTCGCAGGTTTTGATAGTGTTGCGCAGCGATTGATGGGAGGGAATCCGGACAATACCAACACCCGGCAATTACTGCTTGATCAGACGCTGGAGTCATTTCGTAACGAGCGATCAGTAATCACAATTCTATTTGGACATGGCCTGAAGACCACGAAGGAGTTAGTCCGCGGCCTGGGTGTCGGCTCACTAACCACCGTCGATAACACCTATGCCACCTTGCTGTATGAGACCGGCCTGGCAGGGTTAGGTGCTTTTGGCTTGATGGGACTGAACGTCATCGTGGGTCTGCGACGATTTGCCAGACTAAATTTATATTGGTACGCCGCGCTCAGTCTATTTGTGGTGTGCCTGGCTTTTGATGCGCTGTATTACAGTACCTTCAATTTTCTATGGGTGGCATCGATCGCCTCGCTGATGTTTGAGGCAAAAAGCAGATCGCGCGACACGTTCACAACGACCAGTCAGACACAGCAGGTCGGTTGACGTGCTGGCCTATCGGATAATCGACAGACTAATCTGAGACGGGTTTGATGACATATCGCGTCGCGTTAGTTACTCACACGATAGGTGGTGGCGTATGGTCGGTCGTACGCTTCTTGGAAGATGTTTTGCACCAGAGCAAACGATATAAGCCCGAGGTGATTGTGTTAGCAACCTCGGCGCGCGACATGGCAAGCGTGCGACTGCTGGCGCCGCACAGCTGGCTGAAGGGCATACGGGTCGTACCCGTTCAGGTCGACGGCAATTCGATTCGACAGGTTGGAGCATTCTTGACGGAATTTGAATTTCAGCGCTATCAGCCTCGACCGGCTTTGACCGATTTGTTGCTTGATTACGATCTGATTCAGGTCGTCGCGGGTACGCCGGCCTGGGGCGCGGTTACGCGACCACTGGCCGTGCCGGTGTGTCTGTTTGCGGCCACCACCGCTCAACAAGAACGGATGACTGTAATCCAACGGGCACGCGGACTGCGCAAATTGTGGACACAGCGGATGACGCAGATTACGACTCGCATTGAGCGTCAAACGCTGCCACGCATGATGCATGTATTTGCAGAAAGCGACTACACACAGAAACTTTTTGATGGCTACCTTGAACCGACTCGTCTTGAACTGGGACCGCCGGGCGTAGACAGCCAGTTTTTTAGACCCCGGTCGTCGTATGCGGCAACCGGGTACATTCTGTCGGTGGGCCGATTCACGGACCCGCGAAAAAATGTACGCCTGTTGATCGATGCATATAGCCGACTCAGAAAAGTGTCGCCCACCGCTCCGTCTCTGGTGCTAGCGGGCCGGACTGGAATCTCCGTGCAAGACATGGCTTACGCCCAGGCACTTGGAGTCGCCGGTCAGATCAGTGTCTGGACGGATGTGTCGCGCAGTGAGCTGTGCACTCTCTATCAAAACGCGGCCTTATTTGCATTGTCTTCGGATGAAGAGGGTCTGGGCGTTGTGATCCTGGAAGCGATGGCGTGTGGTTTGCCGGTTGTCAGCACGGACTGCGGCGGACCGGCGACCGCTATTCAGCCTGAAATAACCGGACTATTGACACCAGTCGGTGATGCGGCGGCCCTGGCTGAAGCTATGCGCGCCTTACTGGACGATCCAGATCGACGCCGAAAAATAGGGCAGACCGCGCGGGCTTGTATTGAGGACCGCTTCTCGTTGGAGGCGGCTGGCCGGGTATATCTTGACGCCTACGATCAATTGTTGTCGGGCAGCACTGAAATGGGGCCTGAGTAAAAGCACATGTGCGGTATTAACGGTATTGTCCGGACGGGTAGTGAAGCGATCAGTCATGACGAATTACTGCGCACGCGGGATTACATGTCACTGCGCGGACCGGATGCCTGTGGTGCATGGTTTTCCGCGTCTGGTGAAATTGGATTGGGCCATCGCCGGCTGGCGATTATTGACCTGTCGCCGGCCGGCGAGCAGCCGATGAGCCGGGAGAATGGCCGGTATCAGATCGTCTTCAACGGTGAAATCTACAACTACCGTGAACTGCGGGCCGAATTAGAGCGAGCAGGCGTGCAGTTCCAATCGCACAGTGACACCGAAGTCATCCTGGCCTTATATGCGCGCGAAGGCGTGACGATGTTGAAGCGACTGCGCGGGATGTTTGCACTGGGGGTATGGGATGAAGCCGAGCACCGGCTGCTGCTGGCGCGCGATCCATACGGCATCAAGCCGCTATACTATTCCGCCGAAGACGGATGCTTAAGATTTGCTTCACAGGTCAAGGCCCTGGAAGCCGGCGGCCGAATTTCGCGTGAGCCTGATGCGGCCGGCGTCGTGGGCTTCCTGATGTGGGGTTCGGTGCCTGAGCCCTTTACTATTCGCCAGGCTGTAAAAGCAGTGCCGGCCGGCCACTATTTGCTGGTCGAGCAGGGTCAGCTCAAGGCGGCGCAAGCTTACGATCAATTCACACAACCAGAGCGCGCAACGCAGCCGGTCGACGAAGCCGTGAGTGACTCGGTGCGGGCGCACTTGATTGCCGATGTGCCGGTGGCGGTGTTCCTGTCATCCGGTCTCGATTCCAGTTTGATTACAGCCTTAGCGTGCCGCTATCTGCCCAGGCCGCCGATTACCTTGACGGTGCGCTTTCGGCGCTTAATCGATACCCCCTATGACGAAGGGCCGCTGGCGGCTGAAGTGGCGCGCACGTTAGGCACACAACACGTCGAGCAGACGGTGTCGCGGCAGAATTTTCCGGGCCTGTGGCCCCGAGTGATCGAGGCGATGGATCAGCCGAGTATCGACGGTTTCAACACCTATGTGGTCAGTCAGATTGCACATGATGCCGGGGTGAAGGTGGTGCTGTCCGGGTTGGGCGGCGATGAACTTTTGGGAGGCTACTCATCTTTTCGAGAGGTGCCGCGGTGGCGAGCGCTGGCCGCGTACGGGCGGCGTGTGCCTGCCCTCAGCGCTGTCTGGCCGCGCCTGGCCGGGCGCGGCCGACCCAATCAACCCAAGTTGCGTGGCTTTCTGCGGTATGGCGGAACGCTGCCTGGCGCTTATTTCTTGCGGCGCGGCTTATACTTGCCGGAAGAACTGCCCACGCTGATCGATCCGGACCTGGCCGCCGCCGGACTGGCAGCTTATAACCCGCTGACGAACGGATCAGATTTATTGAATACCTACTCTCAGACAGCTGATCAGACCGATTGGGAGCGGGTCCACATCATGGAGTCAGCGCAGTACATGCGGAATCAATTGCTGCGCGACGCTGATTGGGCGTCAATGGCCCATTCGCTGGAATTGCGTGTCCCGCTGGTGGATGCGTGGTTGCGCGCGCACCTGGCGGCGCAGCACTTCGAGCCGGTGCGCAGCCAGAGCAAGGCGGCGATGGTGCGCCAAATTGCGCCAGATCTGCCCGCTGCATTGTGGACCCGGCCCAAGTCGGGCTTCTTCATGCCAGTCATGGATTGGCTTGATGAAGAGGGGCCTGCCACAGAGGCCCCGCGCTGGGGACGTGATTCGCGCCGCCTAGCCAGGCGTGTGCTGGCGCAGTTTATCTAAAATGAGCAGGCGATGTTGCGCATCTTGACGGTGGTTGGCCGGTATTTGCCCGGCTTTCGGGCGGGCGGTCCCATTCGCTCCATCGCGAATATGGTGGACTGGCTGGGCGACGAGTTTGAGTTTTATATCATGACAGCTGATCGGGATTTAGGCGATAGTCGCCCATACCCTAGTGTCCGCCTTGATAGCTGGCAACCAGTGGGCAAAGGACACGTACGTTACGTGCCTGCCCCAGCCGCGTATCCGTGGGTCTGGCGTCAATGGTTACGGGAGATTGACTGCGACATACTTTACCTAAATAGTTGTTTTACCGCTTCAACTCGTTCGATTTTGTTGTTGCGGCGGCTCGGTCTGTTGCCAAAGATTCCGCTCATTCTGGCTCCACGTGGCGAGTTTTCACCCGGAGCACTGGCGCTCAAGTCCCACAAAAAACGCTGGTATCTACAGCTGACCCGCTGGCTAGGTTTTTATTCGGGCGTCATCTGGCATGCTTCCAGTGAGTTGGAGCAGCAAGACATCGAGCGCATTTTCGGCTGTGAACTTGAGCGCGGCCAAGGTCGAATTATTGTGGCACCCAATCTACCAGCACGAGTGTTTGGCGATGATAGCGAAGCGACGATTTCGCCCAAGTTGTCCAAAACACCGGGCCAGGCGCGGCTTGCCTTCTTGTCCCGCATCACCCGGAAAAAGAATCTGGCTGGCGCACTCAATATGTTAAAAAACGCGCCTGGTCAGATCCAGTTTGACATTTATGGGCCGATCGAAGACACGGCTTACTGGCGAGAATGCCAGGAACTGATCGACCAGTTGCCGGCCCAGGTGATGGTCACTTATCGGGGTGAAATCGCGCCCGAGGCTGTGCCAGGCACCTTAGCACAGTATCATGCTTTATTGTTTCCAACCCACGGCGAGAATTTTGGGCATGTAGTGTTAGAGGCTTGGCGGTCAGGCTGTGTGGTAATATTGAGCGATCAAACTCCATGGCGTGGCCTGCGTGAGCGGCAGAT
>JAUQXD010001032.1 GCA_030834835.1 Thermoflexales bacterium
CTACAAGACGAACGCGGACCTCGAAGGTTTTCGCGGCGCAGCCGCGCCGAAAACCCCGAGGTCTTCTTTGAGAGTCCGCCCGCCGTCGATGACGAGTGTATGTCCTGTCATGAATTCACTGCGCGCACAGAGTAACACGGCCTCGGTCACGTCGTCGAGCGAGCCGGTGCGTTTCAGTGGCACGGTGGCTTCGGTGGTGCGCTGCCATCGCTCATCGGTCCAATCGGGCGGCTTGAGGATGGGGCCGGGCGCGATGGCGTTGACGCGAATCTGCGGGGCCAGCGTCAGCGCCAGCGTTTCCGTCATCGCGACGAGGCCCGACTTGCTGATCGTGTGCGTGATGTAGCCCGGCCACGGTTTCAGCGCAGCGGTATCGGCGATGTTGATGATGACACCAGGCCGTTGGGCCTCGATCAACCATCGGGCGGCGGCTTGCGCGATGAAGAACGGCCCGCGCAAGTTGGTGTTGATCACACGCTCCCAATCGTCGATCGTCACTTCTAGCACAGTCCTACGTTCCATGATCGCGGCGTTGTTCACGACGAGGTCGATGTGATCGAAGTCGCGGCGTAAGATCGAAAACAATTCATTGATCGAAGCCACATTACTTTGATCGCACGCATACGCGGCCGCACGCCCGCCCGATCGTTCGATCTCGGCCACCGTGGCCCGCGCTTGATCGGCTGAGGCGTGATACGTGATCGCCACGTTCGCACCGGCCCGTGCCAGCGCCACCGCAATCGCTTTCCCCACGCGCTGCGCGCCGCCAGTCACTAATGCGACTTTGTTGTGAATGTCCACAACTGTCCTCCCCTAAAAACGTGCTGCGTACTGCGTAATCAAATTACGGAGTACGCAGCACGCATTACGCCGCCCTCTTCACTTTCTGAAGAGATTGCTCGCGATAAACCACACATTGGCCGGGCGCTCGGCCAGGCGGCGCATAAAATACGGATACCACTCGGTGCCGTAGGGCACATACACGCGTACCGCGTAGCCATCGGCGGCCAGTTTTTGCTGCAAGTCGCGGCGGATGCCGTTGAGCATCTGGAATTCAAATTCGTCGCGCGGCACCTGCTCATCGGCCGCAAATTGCCGCGTCGCATCGATCATCTTGACATCGTGCGTGGCCAGCGCGCCGCGCGTGCCTTTGGCGCGGACATTGGCGCTGAGCAGCATCTTCATCAGGCGCACGTAACTGGCATCGACATCGGCCTTCTTTGGAAAGGCGTGCGTGGGTGATTCTTTGTAAGCGCCTTTGCACAGGCGCACGTGAGCGCCTTCCAGACAGAGCGCGGCGATGTCGGCCTCGCTCCGATACAGGTACGACTGGATGACGATGCCGACGTTGCCGTATTCGCGCGCCAGATCGCGATAGATCGCCAGCGTCCGATCGGTATATTCGACCGATTCCATGTCGATGCGCACACGCGTGCCGACTTCTTTCGCCTTTGCCACAATGCGGGCGACGTTTGCGCGGCAGACGTCATCGCCCAGGTCCAGGCCCAGCGCCGTCAACTTCACCGACACGTGCGACTGCAGGCCGCTGATGCCGATCGCGTCCAGCACCTTCACGTAGTCGTCGGTGGCGCGGCGGGCGTCGTCGAGCGTTTCGACGTTCTCGCCCAGGTGATCGAGTGTGGCGGTGATGCCCTGCGCGTTCAGCTCGCGAATCGTGGCGATGGCGTCGTCGATCGTTTCACCGGCGACAAAGCGCCGCGCGGCGCGCCGGGCAAAGCCCCACCGGATGGCGGTGGTCCGCAGCGTTTTGTTGCGAGACAGCCACAACAGTATGGATCGAAACATGGGTCAAACTCCTGAAGAGAGAATTGAGATCAGATTTGTCGGAGGCAATTGAGAGGCGGCATCATAGGCTGCAGCCGTATGACGTGCGGCAGAGTTATTGTACCGTGACGTGTGCCCGCTGGCTACTAGCACTTGGCGCACGCCAGCCGTGACAAATGACACGGCGTGTCGCTGATATGGTGTGCGTTTGACACGGCGTGCATTTGACTTGACTCGCACTCCATTCTATACTGTGCAGTGTCGCGGCGTCACTCACGACTCATTTCCCAGAAGGAGCAGAGACGATGACTGAACAATCAAAGCCAGGCTTCATCCAACAGGTCAAGATGTTTGTCGCAATCGGCAAATCTCTGGCCGGCAGCTATCTTGGCTGGAGTCTCTTGATCGCGTTGGGCGTTGGCTTGCTGATCGGGTGGTTTCTGTTGGGCTGGGTCATCGCGCCCGTGCAGTACACCGGCGGTAAACCGTCCAATCTGAGTGAGCAGTATCAGAAAGTTCACTTGAGCTATGTCGCCGACTCGTTTGCGGCGGGCAATACCCGGATTGACGATCTGGCCAAGCGCCTGGGCGAAGGCTGGACCAAACAGCAGGTGATCGATCGGCTGGCGGGCATGATCAAAGACAATTATCCCGGCTCCGATCGGCTGACGAAGTTGCACGATGCTCTGGCTTCCTTCCCCGGCGAGATTGGGCCATCCGTCGCACCGGCGCCGACCAGTATCCTGGGGCTGATCCTGCTGGCGTTACTGGTGGTCGTTGCGATTGGCCTGTGGTTGGCGCGACGGCAATCGGCTATGAAACCTCGGCCTGAGCACCGCTTGCCGCCGACCGGTGTCGCTCAGGTTGACGAATATGGCCAGGTGGTGGAAGAGGCGCCGCTGCCGGTTATGCCGGTCAGTTACGCCGCGGGCGGCGCGCGGCCAGTCGAGAAGTCGGACTGGACCGGCGAAGAGCGGCCGCCGCTGTCGCAGTACAAGACCGTGTACGCGATTGGCGACGATCGCTACGATATGTCCTTCAGTATCGAAAACGAGTCCGGCGACTTCCTCGGCGAATGCGGTGTCGGCGTCAGCGAAACGATCGGTAGCGGCAGCCCCAACAAGGTCACCGCGTTGGAAGTCTGGCTGTTCGACAAGAACGACATCCGCACGCTGACCAAAGTGCTGATGAGCGAGCAGTGCTACAACGACGCGGCCCTGCGCGCGAAATTGGCCCCCAAGGGCGAAGCGGTGCTGGTCCAAGCCGGCGACATCGTGCCGTTGCTTACGCAAACCCTGAAGATCAACGCGCGGATTGACGACGTGGTTTACGGCGACAGCAGCAAGAGCTACTTCCAGCAGATGACGATTCAGATCGGCGCGTGGAGCCTGGCCAGTTAGTCGGCGAGGATCGCGCCGCATAGATCAGACAAACCTTGCGAGGGGCATTGCGGGACATCGACGCCCCGCATACCCTCGCAAGGTTGTGTTATAAACAAGGAGCTGCCGTAATGTCTCAACAGACTCCGTCCGACCGCAGCCACGAGCTGAGACAGTTTGGCTCAGTTGCCCGGCAGCTGGCAGCCAGTTATCTGGCGACTGTTCTGGCCGTGACACTGGTGGTCGGACTGTTAGTCGGCTGGTTTTTGTTTGGCTGGCTCATCGCGCCTGTGGTGTGGGTCGACGCCAAACCGTCCCGGCTGAGCGCGCAATATCAGGACGTGCTCATCAGTTACGCTGCTGATTCATACGTCAGTGGCTATACCCCGATCGAGGAAGTTGCTAAACGGCTGGGGGAAGGCTGGACCAAACAGCAGGTTATCGGTCGCATTGATCAAATGATCGGGTCGCTCCGACCCGGCTCAGATCGGCTGAATGCCCTCAAGAGTGCCCTGCTCAAATACCCGCATGATGTCGGCCCGCTGGCGGTGCCACGCGAAACGTCCGGGCAAGCGACCGCCGATCCGGCGCTGCTGATTGCCGTGGTGGTGCTGGCGGCGGCAGTGGTGATGGGTTTCTTTGTCGTGAGACAGATGCGGCGCGTTCAGCAGCCCGCGCCAGAACGGGTCGTCGATGTGTCAGGGTTGCCGTCGGCCGCGCCCCAGACCGATGAAACGCAGCCGATGACGCCCGTCGGGCGTGCGCCGGGCGGGGCCAGACCGGTTGAGGCGCCCGTCATCGTCGGCGAGAGCCAGAAGCCGCTGGTGCAATACATGACGACCTATCTGGCCGGCGACGATCGCTATGACATGTCGTTCAGCATCGAGACCACGTCCGGCGATTTTCTGGGCGAATGCGGCGTCGGCA
>JAUQXD010001033.1 GCA_030834835.1 Thermoflexales bacterium
AGCAGATCGAATGCAGATCGATTTTCCGCGCGAATGGTCGCGGCGATTTCGGCGGACAACTCTTCCAGCGTGGTCTGCATCTCACCGCTGTAATCGACGACGATCACTTCACGCGATTCGATCAGGCGCTTGACCACCGGCTCGACGCTGCCGATTGTCCCGTCGAGGCCGGGGATGGTATAGAGCGGCGGTTGATCGTTTGGCGGGCTGAGGCGGATGAGTTGAATCATGTCAGGGTGTCATTCCGAGCGCAGCGAGGAATCTCTGGCGTGTCGAGCCGCGCTGCCTGTCGGGCCAGAGATTCCTCAGTCGCACACAACGCTCCTTCGGAATGACACTGGCCGGGAAAATGTCTGCCTTTGCGTATCAGGTCTCGTGGGTATCTTCTTGAAAGCCTCATCGTTTCTGGCGCGGCTTGAACAATCCACCCACCGCCGCCAGCACATTGGCGATGATGTTGAACAGCACGATCAGTTGAATGATCGACGGTGTGTAATTCTTGATGGGCAGGGTGTCCGCATCGATCGCGCCCGATTGTTTGTAGACTTCTTCCAATCGCTGCGCGCCCTTGAGCGATTCGTCTTTAACGAAGACGAAGTGCGCCAGCCAGAAGAATTTGAGCGCGCGAAACGACGGCCCCATCGCCTGTTCCCACGATCCAAAGCGCGAGCGGCCATTGCCCAGATCCTCGATCGTGTAGGAGTGGCGCGCAAACAGGCCGGGGAGGACGGTGACTTCCCATGTTACCTTGCGTCCCGGCTCAACTTCAACCAATGTCGCCATACCGGGCAGTCGATACAACAGCCACCACTGCAACGGCTCAAACGCCCAGATCAATTGCTGGCCCAACACCAGATCAGTGTTGCTGGCCCACCACATGCAGGCATTCCAGCGTGGCCACCAGTTGGCATGGCGAAAACACTCCCACAGCACGTCGGCGGGAATGTCCACATCGACGGTGCCATGAACGGGTTCCATGTCGGTTGAGTGCATGAGTTCTTCGGTGGTTGTGGTCATAGGATTGAAGGAAACAAGTAGATAAGGAACGGCCACTTGTCTACTTGTTTCCTTGTCTACTCCTTTTACTGAGTTGCTTCCAGATGCTTCAAAATCAGCGGATACACATCGCGATGGGCGTTGTAGCCAAAGATGCAGTCGATGTGGCCGTAGCGCGGGATGAGATAACGACTGTACAGTTGATCGCCGTTGAGGGCGCACAGTGCCTCGAAGGTGCGTTTGGTGCTGTCGGTCGTCCACGTCTGATTTTCCGCGCCCTGAATGAACGCGATCGGAATCTTCAGCCGATCGAGATGCGGCACGTACACGTCTTCGCCTTTCGCATTCACGACCTGCCCCGCGCGCGTCATCACGCCCAGATGTTGGAAGTTGCTGATCGACGCGATGCCGAATAGTTCATGGATGTTATCGTGGGTGAGAGTGTTGAGTTGATCGTGCTCGTACAACGGCGCGTACAGGAACGTGACCCGATGGCACACCGGACTCTTGCAGAATTCTTCGTACTGCGTGGGATACAGATTCAGCGCGGCGTTGTACAACTTGTCGTACCAGTGATCGTCGGCGTCGGTGTACATGGTCAGATTCTTCACGCCGAGATTGGCGAGGAGCGCGTCCAGATGCAGGCCGGACTTGATGCGATTCATGGGAATGACAGACAGATGCGCACCCACCTGTGAGCACACCGCCGATCGCACGCCTTCCAGGCCCGCGCACATCGCCATGGTAAACGTCATCGCGCCGTAGCAGTGCACCACGGCTTGCACTGAGGCCGCACCGGTAAGATCGCGCACGGCCTGAACGGCGGCCGGCCAATCGCGCGTGGCGATGTCGTCGGCGGTGTATTGCGTCGTCGCATACGGCAGTTCGATGCTCGATCGATAATCCAGCAGCCACACATCGTAGCCGTGCGCGAAAAGATACTCGGTGAGATTGGTGTCGATCAGGTCGGTCGCAAACGCGAGGCTTGAGACACCCAGTCCATGCGCCAAAATCACCGGCCCCTTCTTGCCGCCCTGATAGCGCGTGAGGCGCAGGCGCGTGTTGTCGTCGGTCGTGAAGTAATGGACTTCGGGCGGCGTGGTGCGCAAGGGGCGTTTCTTGCGCGGCGGCGCTTTAGGATCGAACACCGTGGCGCGCGCGAAGACGCCGCCATACAGGTCGAAGAGTTGATCGCTGAAGAAGCGGCCAAAACGCGCCAGGATCGATAGCCGCTGGCCGAGGTCGCGGGCGTTGGTCACTTTGATCGTGGTCAATTGTTGGCGCAAATCTTTCAGGTGAATCTCGATGATGCCCTTGCCGATCACGTCGCCAGTGTTATCCGTGCCTGCGTAGATCGTGACGAACAGCGTAGTGGTGTCCGCCCAGATGTCGAAGCCCGGATCGTTGTGGACATGTTTGTTGCCTTCAAAGAAATACTTGTCGCCGTTCTGCGCGCTCAACGTGCCCAGATAGCGCATGTAGCGCAGGGTGAACTGATTAGGATCGCGGCTGAACAGATAGAATTTGCCGTTGGTCAACGTGAGCGGCTGCGGTGATAGCGCCGGGGCCGTAACGGTGCCGACGATTGTGCCCGCGTGATCGGGGTCGCTCATCATCTTTTCAACATCGTTGGAACTGACCGTGACGATCATGCGCAATGATGAAGCGTTGGCTTTGCCCTGCCGCGCGCTGATTGCGAAATCATCCTTGACCTTCGTGGAGAAGTAGCCGTCCATCGCTTCGGTGAATTGGATGCCGGGCACGGCCGTCGAGACGCCGAGTTCGATCGGTTCGGTGACGGGCGCAAAGTTGTAGTCAATCGTCCAACCGCGATCTTGTGCCAGCAATTGCATGTTGCGTTCGGCCACGGCGCAAATCGTGATGTGCGGATTGGTACCGAGCGAGCGCGGAATGAGTGCGCCGTCGTTGACGTAGAGACCATTGTAGACGTCTGTGCCCGTGGCTGT
>JAUQXD010001034.1 GCA_030834835.1 Thermoflexales bacterium
TGGATGTGATCATGACTTTCATTCGCACCGTGTGTGGCGATATCTATCCTTCTGCACTCGGCGTGTGTTACCCGCACGAGCACGTGTTGTGTTCGCCGCCCGCGACCGTGAAGGATCGCGATCTGGAGATGGACAGCGAAGCGGCGGCGATTCAAGAGTTGACGTGGTTTCATCAGGCAGGTGGTCGCGCACTCGTCGAACTCTCGCCCGCCGATTATGGCCGCAATGCCGCCGGTTTGGTGCGCGTCTCGCAGGCGACGGGCGTTCATATCGTGTGCGTAACCGGCCATCACAAGGCTGCTTTTTCAAGTCCGTGGGTTCACGACAAATCGATCGGTGAGTTAGCCGATCGGTTCACGCGCGATGTGACCGAAGGCCTGGATGGCACATCAATCAAAGCGGGCGCGATCAAAGCCGCGTCGAGTCTGAATGTCATCGAGCTCGATGAAGAAAAAGTGTTTCGCGCAGCGGCATATGCGCATCGGCTGACGGGCGCACCGCTGACGACTCACACCGAAGCGGGAACAATGGGCCTGGAGCAGATCGCGTTGTTGCTGGCGGAGGGCGTCGAGCCGCGCCATATCACGATCGGGCATGTGGATCGCAAACTTGAGTGGGACTATCACGTGGCGATGTTGAAAACGGGTGTCACACTCAGTTATGATCAAATCAGCAAGGAGAAGTACGTGCCCGACAGCCAACGTGTTGACTTCATCGTACGGTTGGTGAAGGCGGGCTTTGGCCAACAGATCGTGCTGGGCGGCGATCTGGCGCGCAAGTCTTACTGGCCGAGCTATGGCACGGGCGGCGGGCCAGGCCTGACGTACATCCTGTGGCGCTTTGTGCCGTGGCTGCGCTCGGAAGGCGTGCGCGAAGAGGCCATTCAAGATTTGCTCGTCAACAATCCGGCGCGCATTTTGACGATGGGCTAAATTGGGGTACGGATAACACGGCCTGGACGGATGATCACTGATTTGATCCATGCGTTTTATCTGTGCAATCGGCGTAATTTGTGTCCAATGATTCTTCCATGACAAACAACTCTCCACTCTTGAACGACATCCTCAATCAACCTCAGTCGTTAGCGGAAACGCTTGAGTATCATGTCGGGGTTGGGCAGGCTGTGTTGCACGACGCCGCACAGCGGCTTAAGGGCCGGGTGATCTTGTTCAGCGGCATGGGCAGTTCGCATTTCGCGTGTTATGCGTTAAGCGCCGAACTGGCCGCGCAAGGCATCGCCTCGACTGCCATCGATACGGCTGAATTACTGCACTATCATTATCCAGCTTATCGCGATGCGGTCGCTATGCTGGTCTCGCGCTCCGGCGAATCAATTGAGATGATCAAGGTGCGGCCACTCTTGAAGTCACAGGGCACATTCGTCATTGGGGTGACGGATGAAGCTGATAGCACGCTAGCCCGCGAAGCTGATTTGACGGTGTTGATTCACGGTGGACGCGATCATCTTGTCGCTGTGCAGAGTTATACCGCAACATTGATCAGCCTGCATTTGCTGGGCGCGGCCATGCTCGATCAATTTGATCAGACGCACGCTGAACTGTCATCAGCGATTGAAGCGTTGCGCACGTTCATCCAGGAGTATGTGGCCGCCTCCGCTGGCGAAACGTGGCGATCGTTTTTTGACAGCGCATCCGTCATTCACCTGCTTGGGCGCGGCCGTTCGATCGCATCGATTCACGAAGGTGCACTGTTGTTCAATGAAGTCGCCAGGTTTCCGTCGGTGGCGTGTGAGGCTGCGCAGTTCCGGCACGGCCCGCTGGAGATTGTCGATGAGGGTTTCCGCGCGATCGTGTTTGCGGTGGACGATCACGCGCGCGAGTTGAACATCGCGTTGGCGCATGACGTATATCGATTGGGCGGGCAGGCGCGTTTGATCGGGTCGCGTGGAGCCGATCGGGCGTGGTGGTCAACGCCGCAGGTTTCGCCGTCGCTCACGCCGTTGATCGAGATCATCCCGGTGCAGTGCGCGGCGCTGCGCCTGGCCGAATGGCGCGGCTTCGTGCCGGGTGAATTTCGCGTGGTGACGCAGGTCACACGCAGTGAAATCGGCTTCTAAGAACGGAGCAGCATGGATCATCGCGAACGGGTCTTAACGGCCATCAATCACCAAGAACCAGATCGAGTCCCAACGGCGATCTGGGGCAGCGCGTATGGAATCACCGATCCATTGTATTTTGATCTCTTGAAAGAACTGAATCTCGGTGAACCAGTCACGCCGTTTCGCCTCAGACGCGGCCATACAGTCAATTACTACGACGATCGGGTACTGGATGCGCTGGATACAGACGTGCGGCATGTGTGGCTGGGCTTCACCGATCTGGGCGGGCCGATCGCAAACGGCAACGATGCGTGGGGCGTGGGCTGGACGCAGGCCGGGATCTATCTCGGCCCGACAAATTATCCGCTCGAAAACGCGACCGTTGAAGACCTCGATCGGTATGCGTGGCCTAATGTGGATAATCTGGTGCGGCGCGATGAATTACTGGCGCGCGCAAAGTATCTGAAAGAACAGACCGATTACGCGGTCGTTGGCCGTGCCGCTGATTCGTATGGCGTATTGGAACGCTGCAATAGCCTGCGTCGTATGGACAAGTTCATGATCGATCTGGGCACGCACCCGGATTTTGTGACAACCTTGATCGATCGGGTGACGACGGTGCTGTGCCGCTTGTTGACGCTCTATCTCGAGACGGCCGGGCCGTACCTCGATGTGATCGAACTGCCCGGCGATGATTACGCGGCAGCCAATCCATTGATCTCGCCGAAGATGTTTGACAAGTTCTTCGCGCCCGCCTATCGCCGCATTATTGGCTCGATCAAGGATGCGGCACCGCACGTGAAGATTCTGTTCCATTCGGACGGACGCATGGAACCGTTTCTGAGTCGCTTAATCGATCTGGGCGTCGATGTCTTTCATTGCCTCGAACCGCTGCCGAATGTGGACATGGCGAACATCAAAGCGAAGTACGGCGATCGGTTGACGTTCTGGGGCGCGATTGACATCAAGCAGACGATGACGGGCGGCGTCGCGCAGATCGAGGCCGAAGTGCAGGAGCGCATTCGCACCCTCGCGCCGGGCGGCGGCTATGTGATCGCGCCCGCGAACCATCTTCAGCCCGATGTGCCCGCGCAGAACGTCATCGCCTTGTTTGAAGCGGCGCGCAAATATGGACGGTATTAGTGTCGCTTGAACAACGGGAGCACACCGGGGCGGCCCAATGAGCCACCCCGCTTGTATTGTGTACCTACGCCACTTTGAGTTTCTTGAACTCCTGCACCTGCCCACGAATTCCGCGCTCGGTGGGCAGCCGCTCGATGCTGGATGCACCGAAGAAGCCTTGAATGCCCGGCATGCGCAGTAACGCTTTGCCCACTTGCTCCGGCTCGTCGAAGGGGCCGCCGTGACAAATGACGATGAGGTCCTTGCGCACGCTGCGCCCGGCTTCCGCAATCTGCATGACGCGCTCGATCGCTTCGTCCAGTGTCAAGGCCACGCCCGCGCCGATGGTGCCCGCTGTCGTCAAACCAACATGCGCCACCAGTTGATCCGCCCCTGCCTGCGCCATCGCTTTGGCTTGATCGACATCAAACACATATGGCGACGTGAACAGATCGATCTCGTGGGCCAGCCGGATCATCTCGATCTCTTTATCGTAACCCATACCGGTCGCTTCGAGGTTGGCGCGGAAGTTGCCATCGATCAGGCCAACCGTCGGGAAATTCTGCACGCCGCTGAAGCCGATGTCGCGCAATTGCTTCAGGAACACCGGCATCAACCGGAATGGATCGGTGCCGTTGACGCCCGCCAGCACCGGCACGTTCTTCACGACGGGCAGCACCTCGTTCGCCATCTCCACTACGATGCCATTCGCGTCGCCATACGACAGCAAGCCCGCGAGCGAGCCGCGTCCCGCCATGCGATAGCGTCCGCTGTTGTAGATAATGATGAGGTCGCAGCCGCCCGCCTCGGCCATCTTAGCCGAAATGCCGGTGCCTGCGC
>JAUQXD010001035.1 GCA_030834835.1 Thermoflexales bacterium
GTTTCGCAGACCTGGGGCTGGTTGTTGACACGCGCCCCCACCCCACGTATAATCTGCCAACTGGTAGGCCGCCCGGCGTCGGGCGGTTTTTGTGTGAGGTCCCTATTATGATGTCAGTTGACAAACGAAACGGCATTCTGCGCCGTACAGCCGGTTCCAAACCCAGGCGCACACTGCGTTCGGTCTTTATCGGCCGGCCGCTGCAAACGGCCGATGCCGAACACCAGACGATCGGCAAAGCGGTGGGGTTGGCGGTGTTCGCCTCGGACGCTTTGTCGTCCACCGCCTATGCCACGCAGGAAATCCTGGTCATTCTGGCGGCGGCCATCGGCATGGCGTCGTTTGGGTACATCTTTCCCATCTCGATCGCCATCGTCGTGCTGCTGTCGATTGTGACCGTGTCGTATGAGCAAACGATTCACGCGTATCCCGGCGGCGGCGGCGCGTACATTGTGGCGCGCGATAACTTCGGTGAATTGCCCGCGCAGGTGGCGGGGGCGGCGCTGCTGACGGATTACATTTTGACGGTGGCTGTGTCGGTCTCGGCGGGCGTGGCGCAGCTGTCTTCGGCCTTTCCGGCGTTGAGCGACTACCGCGCCATCATCGCCGTGGGTATGGTGGGCTTGATCATGCTCATCAACTTGCGCGGGGTCAAGGAATCGGGCACCATCTTTGCCATCCCGACGTATTTCTTTGTGTTCACAATGTTCCTGACGGTGGGGGTGGGCCTGGTGCGCACACTGACCGGCAGCCTGGGCACGGTGATCGATCCCCCGCACTTCGAAGCGCCGGAAATCATCCAGCCGATTACGCTGTTCCTGATTTTGCACGCTTTTTCCAGCGGTACGGCGGCCCTGACCGGGATTGAGGCCATCTCAAACGGGATTACGGCTTTCAAAGAACCGCGCAGCCGCAACGCCGGCCTCACCCTGATCGTGATGGCCGTGATCCTGAGTTCGCTGTTTCTGGGCATCAGTTTCCTGGCCAGTCAGATTCAGGCGGCTCCATCTGAAGCAGAGACGGTGATCTCGCAGCTGGCGCGCACCGCCTACGACGGGCGCAACTTCCTGTATTATGCGGTGATTGCGGCCACGACGGTGATCTTGATCATGGCGGCGAACACGGCTTTTGCGGACTTTCCACGCTTGAGCGCGCTGCAGGCTGGCGACGGCTTCCTGCCCCGGCAGATGTCCTATCGCGGCAGCCGGCTGGTGTATTCCCACGGCATCGAGGCGCTGGCCGTCATTGCGTCGATCTTGATCCTGGTATTTAATGCCAGCGTCACGGCCCTCATTCCCCTGTATGCCATTGGCGTGTTCCTGTCGTTCACGCTGTCGCAGGGCGGCATGGCCCGCCGCTGGTGGAAGATCGGGCATCTGACGCCGGGTCAGACCAAAGTCGAGCGCGGCTCGACGCTGCGGGCTGACCCGAAATGGCGCTCCAAGATGATCGTCAACGGCTTTGGCGCGGTCTGCACCGCGATCGTGATGATGGTCTTTGCCGTGACCAAGTTCCGCGACGGCGCGTGGCTGGTCTTGATCATCATCCCCGTGCTGGTGATGATTTTCTCGCGCATCCACGTGCACTATCGCACCGTGGCGCAGCACCTGTCGCTGGAGCACTTTGACGCGCCGCTGCGCATCACGCGCCATCGCGTCATCGTGCCGATCAGCAGCGTGCATCGCGGGGCGCTGGCGGCGCTGCGCTACGCCCGATCGCTTTCGGAAGACGTGACGGCCGTGCACGTGGCGATCGATCCGGCGGACGGCGAAAAGGCCCAGCAGAAATGGGTCACATGGGGTGACGGGACCCGCTTGGTCATTCTCGACTCGCCGTACCGCCTGCTGCTGGAGCCGCTGCTGGCCTATATCGAGGAGATCGATGCGCAGCGTCAGCCCAACGAGGCGTTGACGGTGGTGGTGCCGCAATTCGTGCCGCGCCACGATATCGAGAACACGCTGCACATGCGCACGGCCAACATCCTGCGTGAAGCGCTGTTGCACCGGCCCGGGATCATCATCACCGATGTGCCGTATCAGATTGAGTGAGGCGGGAAGCAAGAGGCAAGAAGCAGGATGCAAGAGGCAGGATGCGGGACGCAGGATGCAGTACGAATTACGCATTACGAATTATGCATTGTGAACTATGCACTGTGCATTAAAAAGAGGTTGCCATGAAGATCATCATTGTCGGGTGTGGGCGCGTGGGCGCGGAGCTGGCGCAGTCGATGTCACACGCCAATCACGACGTCACCATTGTGGACGTGAAGGCGTCGTCGTTCGATCGGTTGGGGGCGTCCTTCCGGGGCCGCACCGTGGTCGGCGTGTGTTTCGATCGGGACGTGTTGATCCGCGCCGGGATCGAATCGGCCGAGGCCTTTGCGGCGGTGACGTCCAGCGACAACGCGAATGCGCTGGCGGCGCGCATCGCCCGCGATAAGTTTGCCGTGCCACGCGTGGTGGCGCGCATCTACGATCCGCAGCGCCGCGCCCTGTACGACAAGCTGGGCCTGCAAACGATCTCGTCGGCCAACTGGGGCGCGACACAGATCGAGCGGCTGCTGACCGCGCGGGAATTTGAGCCAGTCTATTCGATCTGCGACGGCGATGTGCAGATCGTGCAGGTGATGGTGGAAGAGGCGCTGAACGGCCGGCCGGCCAGCCTGCTGGCACAGCCCGACGAATCGGTGCTGATTTCCGTGACGCGCAACAGCCAGACCTTTATCCCGCGCGCGGACACGGTGCTGCAACTCGGCGACATCGCCATGCTGGGCATCCGGGCGAGCGCGGTGAAGCACCTCAAATCGATCGTAGCCATGAAGTGGGAGGCGTGAGATGTTTGTCATTATCGTAGGCGGCGGCCAGGTCGGATCGCATCTTGCCACCCTGCTGCTGGCGGGCGGCCATAAAGTGCACGTGATTGACGAACGGCCCGATGTGCTGGCACGCATTCACCGGGAACTGCCCACTGAGAGCATTTTTGAAGGCGACGGCTCGAACGTGGAATTGCTGCGACTGGCCGGCATCGAGCACGCCGAAGTGGTGGCGGCGGTGACGGGCTTCGATGAAACCAATTTGATGGTGACGCACCTGGCGCGCTTTGAGTTTCGCGTGCCGCGCATCATCGGGCGGGTGAACAGCCCCAAGAATGCGTGGCTGTTTACGCCGGAGATGGGCGTGGACGTGGCGATCAATCAGGCCGATATGATGGCGCACCTGATTGCAGAAGAGATGTCGCTGGGCGACATGATGACGCTAATGAAGCTGCGCAAGGGGCAGTATTCGCTGGTGGAGGAGAATGTGCACCCGACGGCGGTGGCGGTGGGCAAGGCCATTCGCGATTTGAAGCTGCCGGCCGAGTGCGTGCTGGCGGCAGTGATTCGCAAGGGCGAGTTGATCATCCCGCGCGGCGATCTGGTCTTGCAGGCGGCCGACGAGATTCTGGCGGTGGTGCATAGCAATGAGATTACGGCGCTGGCGCAGCTGCTGGCCCGAACGGATTGAGGCGTTCTTCAACGGATAAGCAGCGGATAAGCGGATAAGTGTCGTCAACGGATTGAGGCGTTCTTCAATGGATAAGCAGCGGATGGGGTCAGACCTCATCCGCTGTTTTTATTCCAGCCCGAACACCCAGCGTAAGAATTGACGCTGGCCGCGAAGACCTCGGAGGTTTTCATTGATAATCAGGCATCGGCTGACAGTCGTTCGCGTAAGCCGGCCAGCAATGCCCACCGGGCCGTTAAAACCTCCGAGGTCTTGTCGCCTGCGAAGTTCTCCCACTCTGTTGGATCATGACGTTAGGGTGAGCGTTGTTTACGACCAAGCCACCGATGTACGGTCGCGGCGTACAGAGCGTATTCGTCGCCGAACCGGGCGGCGAGATACCGCTCTTCCGGCGCGATGAGCACGTAGTGACAGGCGACGAGGGCCGGCAGGAGAAGCACTAACACCCAGGGGAGATTGACCGCCAGGGCGATCCCCGCCAGAACGCCAACGCCGCCCAGGTAGAGGGGGTTCCTTGAGACAGAGAAAACACCGGTAGTGACGATCTTGCTGGTAGCCAGCCCTGGATCGGTCGGCTGACCATGCTGCGCGAACTCTTGACGCGCACGGACGACAAGTACCGCGCCCGCGATGATGAGGGCCGCGCCGCCAGGGATGAGGGCCGACGTAAGGAACCCGCGGGGAAACGCGAGAGGCACAGCCAGTTGCAGGACGATGGCCGCCAGGCAAGGAATGCCAAAGACCACCTCGAAGATTTGCCACCCCCGCTGGTGCGCGACATCGGTCGACATTCGGGTTGCCATCCTTCACCTGCCAATTTCTGTTCGGAGCTAAGCCGCCTGATGCTCCCGGCGTGCGTCCGATTTGATCCCGCGAAGCGGACACGCTTCGCGAAGCGGTCCGTTGTCGGCCCACTGCATGACGCGAAGCGCCTGGCCTTTGAGGGACGCCCTGTTAGGCCCGCTTGCTTGCATGGACCAAAAGCCTTTGCCTTTGTGGTGTTCGCGTCTGGTTTAGCAGCCGTTTATCCCAGAACCTTTTTCAAGGCTCCATAAGAAATGATGTCACTGATGCTTTCGACGAATTGAATGTTTTCTGGAATGCCACTGGCCAGCGCGTTGTGCAGGAGAATAGGCGCCAGGTCCAAGTCTTGTGCGCCGCGATAGGTAGACAGGACACAATCCTCGGCGCAAAAGCCGGTGATGATGACGGTGTCCACCTCGCGTTTTCGCAACTCGTCCGCCAGCGGAGTCTTATTGAACGCGTTCCCGTAGGTCTTGCAGATATGTACGTCGGAGTCGAGAATGGTCAGTTGCTCCGGTAATTCAAACGCCGCTTCACCGGGTACAATGTTGTCCTCTTGATCCATGTGCTGAACACAAATGACCGGCAGGTGTTTGGCCCTGAACAGGGCGATGGCCGCGTTGATGTACTCGATAGCGTGCTCCAGTGACTGGGTTGTCGTCGCATCGTTTTCAAAGAACGCTTTTTGGATATCCACCACTAACAAACCTGGCTTCACGTGTGACTCCTTATGCTGGATGGAGTTGACTGCATTATCGCGGCTCGCAGTCTAATCCGCAAAATGCCGGACTCATTGTAGCATCAGTCAGTCATCGGCTGCCAGGCGGGCCGCCCTTACAGCGATCCGCCTGGCAACGAACTGACTTACGCCGTCGGCGCGGTCGGCGCAGGTGGTTCCGGCGTGCGACCCGGCGTCTGAATGATGTTGAAGCCCCAGTCTTGCAGGGCGGGCGTCATTTTGCCGTCATATTGAGTGACGACCAGCATGCCGCAGGCCAGTTGCAGCAGATCGAGCAGCGGGCCGGCGCCGGCCAATCGGGTGGCGACG
>JAUQXD010001036.1 GCA_030834835.1 Thermoflexales bacterium
AGGCCCTTGATCTGGCTGATCACTTCGTCGCGCGGCTCGTTCGACGTGATACGGCGGTCGATGAAGATCGTAAATTGATCGGGGACGGCATTGAGCGACGCCGTACGCGCTGCGACGTCGGTCACCGCGATGGAGGGGTAACCCTGAACCGGATGGTAGCCCATGCCAAAGCGCATCCGGCGATCCAGTTCACGGATCTGCGCGATGATGGACATCATCTTGTACACGGCGTTGTCGCCCAGGTAATGCGAGGCCGCATGCGCCGAGCGCCCCTGTGCCGTAACTTTCAATTCGATGCGGCCCTTGTGCCCGCGATAGACCTGCATCCGGGTCGGTTCGCCGATGACCACGTAATCCGGTTTAACGGCGGGGTCGGCTTCCGCAAACGAGTTCGGCCCGATGCCGTCGCACCATTCTTCCATGTTGCCAAAGTAATAAGCCGTGTAGCCTTCCAGCAGACCCAGATCGCGCGCCAGGGCCAGGCCGTGGACCATGCCGGGCGTGCTGCCCTTCTCGTCGCACGCGCCGCGCGCATAAAACAGGCCGTTTTCGGTCTTGCCCACAAACGGATCCCAGTCCCAGTCGTTTCTATCGCCAATGCCGACAGTATCGATGTGCGAGTCGTACAGCAGCACTTTGGGGCCGTTGCCGATGCGGCCGATGGTGTTGCCCATCTTATCGAAGCGCACTTCGTCGAAACCCAGTTGGCGCATCTCGGCTTGAATGCGCTCCCCCACTGGTCCGATGAGGGAATCCATCGACGGGATGGCGCAGATTTCTTTGAGGAAGTTGACGATCGTGTCGTGGCGCGCGGCCACCTGACTCTTCAGCGTGGCGACTGTTTGTTCGAATGATTGCGGCATGCTGCTCCTTGCTGGACTGAATTTGAGAGGTGATTTCAGACGGCAGTCGTCTGACGACTTATATTCTATAGCCGTCTCACTCAAAAGTCAAGCCGTAGTTTGGGGGCGCTGGGGATGTAAGGTACAATCGGGCGATTGGAGACTATGACTGCACCTTCTGAAACGCTCGTCACCGAAATCCCGGCCAACCCGATCGTACCCGCTACGCCCGATCAACCCGCCACCCCCGAATCGGCCCAGTCGGGCGCGGCCATTACGCGCGCCGCCACTATCGTGTCGCTGGGCAATGTGTTGAGCAGCGGCCTGGGTCTCGTTCGTGAGACGGTGAAGAGCCACTTCTTTGGCGCGTCGGGTTTCGTCAGCGCCTACAACGTCGCCGCGATTGTGCCGTCGATGTGGTACGACCTGCGGGTGGGCGGGTTGGTCAGTTCCGCACTGGTGCCGATGTTCAGCGAACTGGCCGCGAAAAAAGATCGCAGCGAGTTGTGGCGTTTGCTCAGCTTGCTGTTGTCGGTAGCGGTCGTGTTCCTCTCGCTGGCCGTGCTGGCGATTGAACTCTTTGCGCCACAGGTGGCGCGTTTCATGGCAGGCGGCTTTGACGATCAGTTGCTGCAAACCACGATCGATCTGATGCGTCTCACCGTCCCGGCGGTGCTGTTCCTGAGTTTATCGAGTGTGCTATCGGGCGTGTTGTATGCGCTGAAGCGCTTTGCTTTTCCGGCCTTTTCCGCGCCGCTGTACAACGCCTCGATGATCGTCGTCGCCATCATTCTGGCCGATCGCTTTGGCATCGCGGCGATGGCGCTGGGCCTGCTGGCCGGCTCGATTTTGCAGGTGGCGTTTCAATTGCCCGCGTTGCGCGGCGCGACGATTCGCTGGCATTTTGATCTAAACGACCCCGCGCTGCGCAAGATGCTGCGGTTGTACATTCCCGTGTTGGGCGGCTTGATCGTCGGGCAGGTGGCGATTGCGTTGAGCCTGAATCTGGCCTCGCGCACAGGCGCATCCGGCATCGCGCTGATGGACTATCCCACACGGCTGATCCAGTTTCCGCTGGGGTTGATCGTCAGCGCGGTCTCGATCGCGATTCTGCCGTCGTTGTCGCGGCATTCGGCGTTGAATTCGACGGCAGACTTCAAGGCGACACTGGCGCAGGGCTTGCGGCTGGTGCTGGTGCTCATCATCCCGGCGGCGATTGGGCTGGCGGTGCTTGCGCCCAACATCGTGCAGTTGTTGTTCGAGCATGGCGCGTTCACGCACGCCGATACGCACGCGGTGACGCTGATGTTGTGGCTGTATTTGATCGGACTGATTTTTGCGGGTATTGATCAGCCGTTGGTGTTCGCGTTTTATGCGCGCAAAGACACGCTGACGCCCGCCATCGTCGGCTTGATCTGCAACGTGGGCATTTACCTGTTCATGGCGATTGTTCCGCCCGCGCTGAGT
>JAUQXD010001037.1 GCA_030834835.1 Thermoflexales bacterium
GGCGCGATCGGGTTGGTGGCGATCGTCGTGCTCGTGCTGGCGCTCGCGTTCGCCCTGACGCGGTCAGCCGCTCCTTCTGATCAGGCATCCGCTTTTAGCGGCGCAGTGTTGATCGACGATTTCAGCGGCGCAACGATTGATGCCGGCAAGTGGACGTATCGCGGCACGTTCACGACCACGCTGAACAGCCCGGCCATTTCGATTAAGAACGGGCGCGTCACGTATGAGATTGTCAACGCCGATAAGGTCTTTTATGACGGCGGCTTATATCACGCGTTGGAACGCGACGCAAACCTGGTGTCGGCGCGCGTAACGCTGCAAGACGCCACCGGCTTCGGCGACATCGGTCTGGAAGTGAACGGGCTGGACGATCAGCCGGGCGCGTGGGCGTACCTGGGCATGAGCCCGTCGGACGGCACGGTAACGGCCTACATCGGCCACGATGACTCCGGCACCGAGCAAAGTTACACGTTGTTGACCGGCAGCGGCCTGCCCGCCACACACGAATTGGCGATCGGCTGGGACGACGCTAACGCGCAGATCACGTTTTACGTGGACGGCGTGGCGCGCAAGAGTTTGCCGACACAACAGCGCGGCCAGTGGATGTGGCTGCTGTTTGATGTGGAACCCGAGGGTCAGGTCAGCGGCAGCTTTGACGATGTGCGGGTGACGTATGCGGAAAAGTGACGAGTGAAAAGTGAAGCCACTAATCACTTACCACTCATTGTGCATTGTGCATTGTGAATTCCCCTTTGCTGAGCGATGACGATCTTTAAGCCAGAGTCATTCCGACCGACGGCGGACCTGCCGCTTTATCAACAACTTTACATGCACTTGCGGGCGGCCATCCTCTCCGGGGAATTGAAGCGCGGCCTGAAACTGCCCTCCACTCGCGCCCTGGCGGATGACCTCAACCTCTCGCGCAATACTGTTCTAAACGCCTATCGACAACTGACGGCCGAAGGCTACCTTGAAGGCCATGCGGGCAGCGGGACCTTTGTGGCAGACGTTTTGCCCGAACACCTGTTGACCACGCCCGATCGAAAACTTGCCACTACTCCTGAGCGAATCGAGCCACCCCCGCCCCGCTCCCCGACCCTATCATTACCGCCATCGAAAAGTGGATTGCCACGCCCGTTTCGCTCTGACGTTCCGGCCCTGGATGTCTTTCCCTACGAACTCTGGTCCAGGCTCATCGCCCGGCAAGCCAGACGAATGCCCCGCACGGCATTTTCATACCAGGACCCGGCAGGGTATCGTCCCTTGCGCGAAGCCATCGCGGCGCACGTCACTGTCACCCGGCAAGTCCACTGTACGCTAGAGCAAATCATCATGGTGTCCGGAGCACAAGGCGCATTGGATCTGGCCGCACGAGTATTGCTCAATGCGGGCGCACAGATCATTCCCATTCCCATTGATCAGGATGGCTTGATGATCGAAGCAGCTATTGCCCGTGCGCCGCAAGCCCGATTGGCCTACCTCACCCCATCGCACCAGTTTCCGCTCGGCGTCACGATGAGCCTGACACGGCGACTGGCGTTGCTGGACTGGGCTAGGCGCACCGGCGCGTACCTGCTCGAAGATGACTACGACAGTGAATATCGTTTTGTCGGGCGACCATTGGCGGCCTTACAGGGACTGGACGAGGCCGAGCGCGTTATCTACATTGGCACGTTCAGCAAAGTGCTCTTTCCAGCCCTGCGCCTGGGGTATCTGATCCTGCCAATGCCTTTGGTGGAGGAATTCTTGAGGCTGCGCCGCTATGTGGATACGCATCTCCCTATTCTGGAACAAGCCGTGCTGACAGACTTCATCGTGGAAGGCCACTTCACGCGCCATCTGCGACGAATGCGCACGCTGTATGCCGAACGCCGCGCCGCACTGCTGACCGCCGCTCGCGATCTCCCGTTGGACATCTACGCGCCAGAAGCGGGCATTCACTGCGTCGGCTGGTTGCCGGCAGGTATGGACGATCAGACATTGGTTCGTCAGGGCGCCGCGCACAATCTCGATTTGACGCCCATTTCCATTTTTTGCCTGGAACCGCTGGCTCGCAAGGGACTGCTGCTTGGCTACGGCGAGTACAGTGTGGCGGAAATAAAGGCCGGGGTTCGCCGTCTGGCGGCTGCGCTGCGGTCGATGTCTCAAAGTGGTACCACTCATTGATCGAGAAGCGGCTCTTGTCTGAGTGCGGTTGGTGGTCTATATTTGCCTCCATCAAACATATGAGGAGCCAAGCATGGAACACCGACTCGATTACTCGAAAATTCTGCCCGAAGGCATGCGGGTTGTCAATGCCCTAGATCACTACAGTGCCAACTGTGGTCTGGAGCCAGGGCTGCTGGATTTGATCAAACTCCGCGCCTCTCAGATCAACCGCTGCCCCTACTG
>JAUQXD010001038.1 GCA_030834835.1 Thermoflexales bacterium
GCGACCGCTAGCCGGTGGCTGATTGCGGCGAGGCGGACGTGGTTTCAATTTGTGTGCCATGACGATTCCTTGTATGAAGTGTCGCCATGGAGTCTATCATGCAAAAGTCTCGTAGTAATGAAAGTCTCGTTGTAATACTAGGAATGAGATCGTCAGAGGGAACATCCGGCGTAGCCACCAGTGTGCCGTCCGCGAGCGGCACGCGTAGCAGAGGCGCCTGCGCGGCGCTCATGAACTCCCGCTGCACACAGGATGAGTGGTAGCCGAACTGGCAGTGGGGACAGGTGTTATCGGAGGTGGCGAACGAGCCGACAACGAACTGGCCGGGCTTGATATGCTTGACTGCGCTGCCGACTTCCTCTACGATGCCGACGTACTCATGACCCATTGGCGTCGGTTGGGCGATCGGCGCGATGCCGCGGTAGGGCCACAGGTCGGACCCGCACACGCAGGCCGCCGAGACCCGGAGGATGGCGTCAGTCGGTTCGACAATCGTCGGGTCGGGGCGTTCCTCGAAGCGCACGTCCCGGGGTCCGTAGAGCATTGTTGCTTTCATGGTATATCTCCATTTATCGTTGATGGTGTTCGCCACCGTGTGGCGAGTTGCTGGATACGGAAAACTTGTCGGGCGACCCACAGCGCGTGACAGCAATTATGGTGCAAGCTCGATCCTCGCGGTGAAATCGCCCGTCTGGCTCGTAATAGCCTCCATGTTGCCGTCGAACTGACCGATCCGCACGATGCCGTTGAAGTAGCCGACGTCGCGGTAGTAGAAGACGAGGACGCCCGCCGGTGCGTAGTAGCCGATGTCGCTAAGAAACGCGTTGTTCCCGGGCGGCAGGCCCTCTGTCGAGAGTTTACGAGGCAGAGGCGCGAGCTTCTCTTGTCGGCCATAGTCGCTGAAGGTCAGTGTCAGTGGGAGTTGGGCGATCAGGTCGCGGGCCGTGGCATTGTCCCACAGCCGCCCGGTCAAGACAGTATCGCCAATGATCACCCGGATCGATGTTTCACTGATAGTTGGTTGACTTGTCGGCATCAGCGTTCCTCCGTTGGTTGGGTGTGTGCTTGGCGACGCAGTAGGCGGCGAGGTGGGCGTCGTCGGCACGGCGGTTGGTGCGACGGTTGGTGGTGAACTCGTCGGCACGGCAACGGTCGCGGTGGGTGACGGTGGCACAGCCGCCGATGGCGATGTGGGTACTGGCGCGGCCGCACAGGCGGCAACGAAGACAACTGCGACGATGAACACAATGATGCGCTTCATTGGAACGCTTCGTTTATTAAAAGCCTATCTCTACGCCTCGTAGCGCCCGCATCCCTATGCGGCGCGGGCGGGCATGGGGATGCCCGCTTTACGGGTTAGAGATAAGTTCTAAACATCCAGTTTTCTAGTGCCCAGCCATTTCACCATTTCAGGGTTGCGATGGTCAAAGAAACAACTGGTTTTGGTGTCCAAGGATGCAATCGCCGCCATGTCTTCTGCGCTTAATTCAAAATCAAACACACTGATATTTTCCAGCATCCTTTCCTGGCGGGTGGATTTGGCCAGGGCGATAATGCCTCGTTGGACAACCCAGCGGAGAATGACCTGGGCAACGCTTTTTTGGTGCTTTGCGGCGATTGACAGCAGGACTGTATTTTGAAAAATATTGTTCCTTCCCTCTGCAAATGGCGCCCAGGCTTCAACCTGAACGGTGTTATCCTGTAAAAACTTTTGCGTCTCAATTTGCTGTTGGAAAGGGTTGACTTCAATCTGATTGACCGCCGGCGTGATTTGGTTATGAATCATCAAGTCCATGATGCGATCGGGTTGAAAGTTGGAAACTCCGATGGCTCTGATTTTGCCCTGTTGATGCAGTTCTTCCATCGCGCGCCATTCACCATACACATCGCCGAACGGTTGATGGATCAGATACAGGTCAAGGTAATCCAGTTGCAAGCGATTCAGGGACCTTTCAAAGGCTTTGAGTGTGCCTTCATAGCCAGTGCCCTGAATCCAAAGTTTGGTCGGGATAAACAACTTTTCTCTTGCGACGCCGCTTTGTTTGATGCCCCTGCCAACGGCCTCTTCGTTCTGGTAAGAAGCGGCCGTATCAATATGGCGATATCCAGTTTGAATAGCCTCAATCACGCTTCTTTCACATTCGGCCGGATCAGTGATCTGAAAAACACCGAAACCGAGAATAGGGATTTCAACGCCATTGTTCAATGTTACAGTTTGCATGATTTTCTCCTTAGAATCCAGCTACTGCCGGGATGATTTCTTTTGCGAAGGTTTCGAGCGGGGTTATTTTGTAAACATCCGGCATGTTGAATATCGCGTGTGTGAATCCCAGCCCGGAGAGTTCTTTGATGCGACGGATGATGCTATCGACCGTATCATCCCCGGAAAGATGCACGGTGCAGAGGGAGGTTTTCTCGACGGTGGCGTAATCGCGTCCCAGAGACTCACACTGTTTTTGGAGTGTGTCGAGTGCTTTTTGCATATTTTCTGTGCCGACCCAATCCCCAATATTGCAGGCATCAGCATACTGAGCGACCATTCGCAGGGTTTTATTCGGACCCGTACCGCCAATCATGATGCGTGGATGCGGGTTCGAGAGCGGGCGGGGATTATTGGTGATGGCCGGAGCAGAAAAATGCTTGCCCTCAAACGATATCTCATCACTGGCCCAGAGCGCCTTCGCCAGTTTCAGAACGTCCTCCAGTTGCTCGAAGCGCTCGGAGGTTGAAGGGTAGGGAATCCCATAGCCTTTTGCTTCTGCTTCATACCATGCCGCACCAATGCCGAAATAAGCGCGACCACCGGAGAGAATATCGAGGGTGTTGACCATCTTCATCAGGACGGAGGGATGGCGATAAATAACACCCGTGACCAGCACTCCGAGATAGGCTTTCTCCGTTAATCCGGCAAAATATCCGAGCGTGGTATAGGCTTCCAGCATCGGATCGGTATACGCTTCCCCGAACAGGCCCTTGATCTGATAGTAATGATCCATCACCCAGAGACTATAAAAGCCTGCTGCTTCTGCCGTAGTAACGATCTCTTTCAGTTTGGGC
>JAUQXD010001039.1 GCA_030834835.1 Thermoflexales bacterium
AATCCATCTGCGTTCATCTGCGCAATCTGCGTCCGAATATTCGGTCTTTGAATTAACGTGCCGCGTACGCGACGAGGTCGGGAATCTCCTCGGGGTGCTTGGCGACGCGCACGCCCACCGCCTCAAGCGCGGCGATCTTGCCTGCCGCCGTGCCGCTGCCGCCTTCGATGATGGCCCCCGCGTGGCCCATGCGTTTGCCGGCCGGGGCAGTCTGGCCCGCGATGAAGGCCGTCACCGGCTTGCTCATCTTGGCCGCCCCGAAGTCCGCCGCACGCTCTTCGTCCGAGCCGCCAATCTCGCCGATCAACACGACTTGATCCGTCAGCGGATCGTCCTCGAACATTTGCAGCACGTCGATGAAGTTGGTACCGTTGATGGGATCGCCGCCGATGCCCACGCACGTGCTCTGGCCCATGCCGCGATTGGACAGCGCGTAGATCACTTCATAGGTCAGCGTGCCACTGCGCGCCACAATGCCGATGTGGCCGGGTTTGGTGATGTGGCCGGGCAGGATGCCTACCTTCGCTTCGCCGGGGGTGATCAGACCGGGGCAGTTGGGACCGATCAAGCGCACGTGTTTCGTATCGAGATAGGCGCGCACCTTGATCATATCCAGCACGGGCACGCCTTCGGTGATGCAGACGATCAGGCCGATGCCTGCATCGGCTGCTTCCAGGATCGCGTCGGGCGCAAAGCGCGCCGGGACGAAAATCACCGACGTGTTCGCGCCGGTCGCATCGACCGACTCTTTGACGGTGTCGAATACCGGCACGCCCGCCGCCCACTCGCCGCCCTTGCCGGGAGTCACGCCGCCGACGACTTTGGTGCCGTATTCAACCATTTGCTTCGTGTGAAACTCGCCTTCGCGCCCGGTTATGCCTTGCACGATTAAGCGGGTGTTTTTGCCAACGAGAACGCTCATTTAGCCTCCAATGATTTCGCGCGGGATTTGCTGCTTGACGATTTGGTTGTCTTAGCGTGCGTGGACTGCGGCAACAACTGTATCAGGCCGCGAATAACGGGCATCAGTTCCGCCGGGACTTCAACCACGGTGCGTCGTCCACTCTTAAAAGCCGCAGCGTCTTCAGCGATGGCCTGTCGCTCCGTCTGACTCTCGTAATGGGCTATCACGCGTCGTACGCGTTCTTCATCCCAACCTGGCGGAAACTGATTGATGTGCGCCATTATTTTCTCCTGCGCCGACGGCGTTGAAACGCTGCCCGTACTTTGCCGCTCAATTCGTAAGCGGTGATAACAAACACGCTGCCAGGAATCGGATCGGGAACGTAGATGATCTTCAAGTAGCGTCCAGATTCAGTTTGCCCGATTGCTACTCGTGAACCATCTTCGCCGTGCCGATCCTCACTTGCGTTGAGCAAGATTTCCGCCGCTTCATCCTCAGTTACATGGTGACCGTAGATGTGCGGTAGATCTGTTTCCGGATCAATATAGAAGCGAATGTTCCAGAGCGCCATGCGCTCCTCCAGGATCAGCGTTTTGCTTTAGGTTTTGCTGCTGGCTTCTTCGCTACAGGCTTCTTCGCTGCCGGTTTCTTAACCGCAGGCGTCGCGCTCTTGCGCGCCGCGCCTGTGCGCGCAGAGACCTTCCGCGCTGCCTTCAACGGCTTCACTTCGACGGGCGGCAGTTGAATGACACCTGCCTCGCCCTTGATCGCGGCCACGGCCTTTTGCGCCGCTTCGGCCAGCGTCTTGGCCGTGCCCATATTGGCTGCCGCCAGAATGCGTCGACCTTCTTCTTCATTCGTGCCCACGAGACGGGCGACCATCGGTACGGTGGGTTTTACTTCTTCCAGCGCCGCCACGATGCCGCGCGCCACTTCATCACAGCGCGTGATACCGCCAAAGATGTTGAACAGCACGGCCTTCACGTTGGGGTCAGCCAGAATAATACGCAGGGCCGCCGCCACTTTATCGGCTTGCGCGCCGCCGCCGATGTCCAGGAAGTTGGCCGGGCTGCCGCCAAACAACGCCGTCATGTCCATCGTCGCCATCGCCAGACCCGCACCGTTCACCATGCAGCCGATCTCGCCGTCGAGTTTGATGTACGACAGGCCGCGCTGGCGGGCTTCCGTTTCCGATGGCGCTTCTTCGTCCACATCGCGCATCGCCGCCAGATCGGGATGGCGGAACAGCGCGTTGTCGTCGGTCAGGATCTTGCCGTCCACGGCTTGCAGCTTGCCTTCGCCGTTGACGATCAGCGGATTGATTTCCACGAGGCTGGCATCGACGTCGGAGAAGCAGCGATACAGGCCCTGCGCGATGGTGTTGAAGTCTCTAATCAGTTCGCGGTTGAGGCCGATGCTATACGCAATCTGCCGCGTCTGATATTCGCGCAAGCCCAGAAATGGATCGATTGCCACGCGGATGATCTTTTCCGGCTGGGTGCGTGCGACTTCTTCGATGTCCATGCCGCCCGCGGCGGAAGCCATCATGATCGCGCGGCGCTGCACCCGATCGAGCACGATGCCCAGATAGATCTCTTGCTTGATGTCGGCGGCTTCATCGACCAGCACTTTGCGCACGGTCAGGCCCTTGATGTCCATGCCCAGAATTTGTCCGGCGACGCGCTCGGCCTCATCGGGTGTATTGGCCAACTTCACGCCGCCCGCCTTGCCGCGTCCGCCCACCAGCACTTGCGATTTGATCACGACGCGCTTATTGAGATCGCGCGCGATGCGGCGGGCATCTTCCGGCGTGGTCGCTACTTCGCCCTTGGGAATCGGAATTCCGTATTTGGCAAACAACTGCTTCGATTGATATTCGTGTAGCTTCACAGATGTGCCTCCGGGGATGGTGGGGATAAACGCACGCGCATTATATCGTTACAATGCACAATTCACAATTGACAAGGCATACTGACGGCGCATTACTGCGGATCGGCTCGCGCGCCCAACCTCCGCGCCTGATGATACGCGAACCAGTTCGTCAGGCGCGGAGGCTGGGGATGAGGCTACGGTTCAAACGGCGGGAACTTCATCATCCGCCCCGCGCCGGTATCCGCCACGTAAATGGAACCGTCAGCATCCACGGCGATGCCGCCTGGCAGTGTGAAGCCGCGATCGTCGATGCCGTACTGGCCAAAGCCGCCCAGGTACTGGCCGGTTTCGTCGAAGATCAAGATGCGTTGACTGACTTCGTCGGCTACGTACACGCGCGACTGCGCGTCGACTGCCAGGTAGGGCTTGCCAACCAACTCTTTTTCCAGCCAGCCGTCGATGTCCCACGCCGCGATCGATTGACCGTTCGGGTCAAAGATTTGCACGCGGCCATTCCACGTATCGGCTACGACGATATTACCCTGCGGTCCAACGGCCACGCCGACTGGTTCGTCGAGGCGACCCTGATCGAGTCCGCCGCCGCCAAATTGCGTGATGAATTGACCGTCCTTATCGAACACCTGGATGCGCTTGTTGCCGGTATCGGCTACCAGCACGCGCCCGTTGGCATCCACGGCCACACTGCGCGGCCCGTAGAACAGGCCTTCACTGCCCGTGGCCTGTCCCCCGCTATCACCCTGCGCGCCCCAGCTGTTGATAAACGCGCCGTCGGCGGTGAAGTGCTGGATGCGATTGTTCCACGTGTCGGCCACGTAGATCGATCCATCCGGCGCGACGGCCACGCCCCACGGCTCGTTGAACGTGCCGGTGGGCGGGTTCGGCGTCTGGCCGCTCGGCGTGCCGATCGACATCACGTATTCACCCTGCGCGTTGAATTTCTGCACGCGATGATTGAAGCCGTCGGCCACGTAGATCGATCCGTCTGCGGCCACCGCTACGCTGTGCGGTGACTGGAATTGGCCCGCCTCCGTCCCGGTGCTGCCCCACACCTGATCGGCCGCCACATCACGCCAGCCCGTCAGATACGGATCGACTTCAGCGGGCGTTATCGGCCGCACCCCGCCCACCGCCTCGGTCCAGATCGACGCGCCAATATCTTTGCGCACGTACAGGCGGAAGTCGGACGTCAGCGGCCAGTTGTTGGGAACCAGCGGCAGTGCGCCGGTTTCAGGATTGGGCGTCAGCCCGCGCAATGTGGCATAACGCGCGTAATCGCGATTGAGGAAGATGTCCACCAGCGCCGCGCGCCGTTCCGGATCGAGCAGCCAGCGCCCGATCGTCGCGATCGATTCGGGGATGTGCCGGATAAAGTAACTGTTGCACCGCGACTTGCCGCGCGCCGTCTCGGCGTCATCGATCTTGCCATCGCCGTTCTCATCATAGGCCGGCACGTTGATGGGCGCGCCGGTCGTCGCATCGAACTCGCTCAACGGGCATTCGGCAAACGTCTTGTAATCTTCCATCGGCCACCAGATGCGGTGCCCTTGCCAGTAACTGTGGGTTTTGCGCGTGGCGCTGTCCACCGAATTCCACGTGTCTGAGCTGGCGATGATGACCGGCACATCCAGATCGGTGCGTGACGGCGTGTTGGACATCTGGAATTTGTTGGGATAGTCGCGCAGATACCAGTAGAACGGCCACGAGGTCTCTGCATCAAAGGCAACCTTCAATAACTTGCCGCCGGTGGTGCGCTGCGACAACTCGTCGATCTGCTTCATCACTTCCTTGACGCCCGGCCCGGCGTGCGCGTACACGCCATATTCCAGCGCCGAATCGTAGTTGATATAGTTCCAGATCCAGCCGGTGCGAAGGGTCAAGGCGGCCAGCGCGATCAAACCGATCAATCCGGCCAGCCGCAGCAGCGTGCGCCATGTCGGGCGCGGCGACATGCGCCACAACGCCAGCACGGCAATCGCCAGCACGATCAATGCGCCAAACCAGCCGGAGAACGCCACCAGACTATCGAGTTGCAGGCCGCTGAATGATTTTTGCAAATTGCCAATCGCCCACGCGCCCGACACGACCGCCACGGCCAGCAGCAAACCGGCCAGCCACTGTCGTTCGGCGATCACCGCGCGCCAG
>JAUQXD010001040.1 GCA_030834835.1 Thermoflexales bacterium
TCACCTTCTCGGAAATGATGTGAATGTTTTCGCCGATGATGTACATAGCAGATTGTCCTTTCGTGATGAATGCCTGACGAGTGATGAGTGATGAGTGAAATCAGCCGGTCTCACTCGTCACTCGTCACTCATCACGCTTTAGATAGTGCGGCTTCGACAGTTGGGAACTTGCTCAAGTCCGTATGCGGCAGAAACAGCGCCGACGTAAATGCTTCGTAGAACGTGTTGTCTGCCGACAGTTCGATATACGTCATGCGCGACGCGATCTCGCTGATGCGGTCGCGCTGCGCCCGATCGAGCAGCGCCAGATACGTGCCCTTCACCGACGTGTTGCCGAGGAACGCGAATTGATCCCACGGCAAGTCAGGCAGCAGGCCAATCTGCACCGCTTTTTCAACATTGATGTACTTGCCAAACGAGCCGCCGATCAAGAACCGCTCGACGCTTTCGAGCGGCACGCCCACCCGATCGGCCAGCACGCTGTATCCGGCGTAAATCGCGGCCTTGGCGCGCAGCAGGTTATCGACATCGACGTGCGTCATGACGATGTCGTGACCATGCCATGTTTCTTCCGCCCAGGCCACGACATACTCCAGCCCGTGCTCGCCCGCTCGAACGCGCGACGATTCAAGATGTGTGTTGAGATTGCCGCCCTTGTCCAGCACGCCCGTGATGAACATCTCCGACAACAGCGAAATCAGGCCGCTGCCGCAGATGCCGCGTGGCTTCGTGTTGCCGATGACGCGATAGGTCGGCTCGTGCGTGTCGCTATTGATCCACACTTCTTCGATCGCGCCGCGGGTGGCGCGCATGCCGTTGACGACGCCCGCGCCTTCAAAGGCCGGTCCCGCCGAACACGCGCACGTCACCAGCCAATCGCGATTACCCAACACGATCTCGCCGTTGGTGCCCACATCCATGAACAGCGTCAACTGCTCGCCATCTTCCATGCCCGATGCCAACACGCCCGCCGTGATGTCTGCGCCCACGTAACTGGCGACGCCGGGCAGACAATCGATCGTGGCTTCGGGATTGATATTCAAGCCCAGATCGGTCGCCGTCAACAGCGGCACGTGATTGATCGTCGTGACGAACGGCGCGAGCCGGATGCTGGCTGCGGGGATGTTCAGCAGCAGATGCACCATCGTGCTGTTGCCCGCGATCGTCGCCTTGAAGATGTCCTTTGGATCGGCTTTGGCTTTCTCGCAGACGGCCTTGATCAGGAAGTTAATCGTCTCCAGCACCAGCGACTGCATCTCAAAGCCGCTACCGTTTTTGCTGGCATAGATGATGCGCGAGATGACATCTTCGCCGCGCGAAATCTGATCGTTGTATTCGGCGGCCTGCGCCACCACCTGTCCGCTGAGCAGATCGACCAGCCAGCAGGACACCGTCGTCGTGCCAATGTCGATCGCGAGGCCGAACAGCGGTGGTCGGTCGAGGCGCAGATCGATCAGCCGCGCGTGTTGCGTGTCGCGTGTTGCGTGATCGGTCTCGATGACGGCCGTTACATTCCACTCAGCATCGCGCAGGATCGGGCCGATGCGGCGCAGCAGCGGTAACGACACGGCCACTTGATCGACGCCCGCCTGCTGGCGAAACGCCGTCGTCAGGCGGCTCCAGTCGTCGGTCTGATCATCCAGGCTGGGCGAGGTCAACGTCAACGCCACACGCTGGATGGTCTGCGCCGTCTTCGGATCGTAACCGAGCGGGGCTTGAACCTCAGCCACCACCCGATCAGTTGTGAGCCGCCGCTCGATCTTTTCTTGCAGCGGCACGCTGACGCTGACATCGCCTTCGACGACGGACTGGCACGC
>JAUQXD010001041.1 GCA_030834835.1 Thermoflexales bacterium
AGTTGATAATCGGTAAATTGGTGATCAGTAGATTGGTAGATTGGTAAATTAGTCAACCAGTCTCCGATTCACCAATCTTACCAATCTACCAACTTACCAATATACCAATCTACCTTCCATCCATGTTCTACATTCTGCACGGCGAAAACGAACTGGAGCGCAGCGAGCAAGTGACCGACTTCAAGCACAAAGTCGGCGACGAGTCTGTGCGCGATCTCAACGTCACGATCCTCGACGGGCGCAAGACGACACTGAGCGAGTTGCGGCATGCCGCCGATGCGATTCCGTTTCTGGCGGATAAGCGGCTGGTGGTGGTGGAGGGGCTGTTGGCGCGATTGGCCGGCCGTAAGGGCAAAGGCGATGACGGCGACGACGCGGCCGTCTCCGGCACGGCCAAAGACTTCCTCAATGGCCTGCTGGCCTACTTGCCGCAGTTGTCGGACACGACGCGATTGGTGCTGGTCGAGACTCAATCGCTGAAGGACACGCATCCGATCGTCAAACTGGCGCTAAAGCAATCGAGCAAGTCCGTCATCGAGTTCAAGCAGCCGCAGGCGGGCGAACTGCCCGCCTGGATTACGACGCGGGCTAAGAAGCATGGCGGCGTGTTCGACGGGAAAGCGGCCTTGAAGTTAGCGACGTTGATCGGCGGCGATCTGCGGCGGCTCGATCAGGAGATCATCAAGCTGATCACCTACGTCAACGCGCAGCGGCCTGTCACCGAGAAAGACGTGACTTTGCTCGTGGCCGATGTCAGCATCAGCAGCGTCTTCGATCTGGTGGATGCGCTGGGCAAGCGCGAGGGCAAGCGCGCCGCGCACGAACTGCATCATCTGCTCGATCAGGGTGAGAATCCGCTGGGCTTATTGGCGATGGTTGTGCGGCAGTTTCGATTGTTGATCCTGGTGAAGGAACTGCAAGCGCGCAACCTGCCGTCTGATGCGATTGCAAAAGAGATCAGCGTGCACCCGTTTGTGGCGAAGAAGATCGGGGAACAGGCGCGCGCCTTCCGCGACACCGCGCAGCTGGAGACGATCTATCGCCGCCTGCTGGACATCGACGTGGAGATCAAGACCGGCGTCACACCCGATATGCTGGCGCTCGATCTGCTGGTGGCCGGGCTGGCGGGTTAGGCAAAGAATCGAGATCAAGCGCGGCGGCTGATTCAGACGTTCTGAATCAGCCGCTTTTTGTTTTGGCAGAGGGGTTACTATGATCGGCTGCGAGGCTGCCATCGTGAACACGGAAGCCCTGACGTGAGGCCGTCGCGCAGTTGAAGAGTCGAGTCGTCGGGGGTTGATGCGGTCAGAGCGCACCCGGTGCTATACTGATGTTACGATCATAGCTTCTCCGGGAATTGCCGGGGCAGACGCGCACCAGGCAGGGCAGACCCACAGGTCTGCTCCTACGCTCATCAATAGGAGGTTGTCATGTCACCTGCTCATGAACGTTCGG
>JAUQXD010000106.1 GCA_030834835.1 Thermoflexales bacterium
GGCCGGTATTCACCTGGCCCCAGTTTGGGGGGAGAGCTGGCAGGCGTCTTTTTCATAGCGCCCGAGTTTACCCCAAACCATACCTTTTAGCATCGGCCTGTCGGTAGCCGTGCTACAGTGTCCTTTTGTCAGGCGATTACGCGAATGGTAAGAATGCAGTGACCTAAAACCATCAATCACGATTAGAAGCCGACACGATCTTCAACGCATGATCAGTCTTGTTCAAAGCAAACTGGATAGCAGATCTCTGATTGAAGACTCATTTTGGCCAGACGGTCAGTTAAGGATAGCGAGTGAGCCTTTCTCGGCTATCTCTGCAAATGGACCGTGGCCGGATTCCTTGCAATTCTATTTTCGGTGCGCTGGCTGCGGGCAATTATTTGCTCTTCAGACAGAAACCTATCACGGGGCTGGCGGCACCTGGAAACCGCTGTAGATCATCAAATTTGCTAGAGAACAATCATGTATCTACACTCTACTTGGCGTCTCCTCAATACCGGCCATCTCGATGGCGCGACCAACATGGCAATCGACGAAGCCATCAGCCGTGCCGTACAGGCCAACCTCGTGCCGCCCACGCTGCGCTTTTTCGGCTGGAATCCGGCCTGTTTATCGCTGGGGCAAGCCCAGCCGGGCGCGGATGTCGATCGCGACGCGTGCCGCGCGTTGGGCGTGGATGTGGTGCGCCGTCCCACCGGCGGACGCGCGATCTTGCACACCGACGAGTTGACTTACAGCGTCATCGCGCCCGATACCGAGCCGCGCGTCGTCGGTACAATCGTGGATTCGTATCGACGCTTGAGTGAAGGCTTGCTGCGCGGTCTGATGTTGATGGGCGTGCCCACGCAGCAGGCCGAACGACCTGACGGTCACGATAGCGACGCCGGGCCGGTCTGCTTTGAAGTGCCGTCGAATTACGAGATCGTGTTTGGCGGCAAGAAATTGGTAGGCAGCGCGCAGATGCGCAAGTCGGGCGTGGTGTTGCAACATGGCACACTGCCGCTGCACGGCGACATCGCCCGTATCAGCCAGTGCCTTGTTTCCAGACCTGATCCTGATCGGGTGCGGCAGCGGGCCACCACGGTTGAAGCCGCGATCGGGCGCGTGATCGCGCTTGAAGATGCCGCGCGTTGGATGGCACAAGGCATGGTGGAAACGCTGAACCTTGATTTGCAGGCCGGTGACTTAATCGATCAAGAACGCGCCTGGACAGAAGAGTTGCGCCGCGAAAAATATGCGGCAGACGAGTGGACGTACCGGCTGTAATGCGTAATACGTAATGCGTACCTGGTAAAAGAATTACGCAGTACGCTTTACGCATTACGGGGCACGTGTTAGAATCGCGCCATCCCACCACAAGCCGGGGACTATTTCGTGATCATCGGAACGTGTACGATTGAATTGCATCTGGATGGCAACGGATCACTGAAAGGCAAACGCGCCGCGCTCAAGCCACTGCTGGCGCGGCTGCACAAAGAGTTCAACGTGTCCGCCGCCGAAGTCGATCGGCAGGATAGTTGGGAAGAAGCCGTTATCGGGTTGGCATGTGTGGCGAATGAGGCCGCCCATGCCGAGCAGGTGCTGGACAACGCCGTGAAGTGGATCGAGCAGAACCGCCCCGACTGGCAAATCGTCGATTGGCAGATTGAACTTCTTTGACGGTGGATTATGCGTCTCATCCATGCTGATCGAGCTATCAACAAAGGCTGGTATGCCGGGCCGTGGAATTCTGATCTTGCGATCTCGATCGGGTACGCCAATCAGGGCGTTGACGAGCCGCACCTGCATGTACAGATCAAGGAGATCTATCTGGTCGCGCGCGGCACGTCAGTGATTCGAGTCGAGCGGGAGAACATTACCCTGGCGGCCGGTGATCTAATCGTGATCGAACCTGGTGAGGCCCACACGTTTCTTTCAAGCTCAGCCGACTACCTGCA
>JAUQXD010001042.1 GCA_030834835.1 Thermoflexales bacterium
ATCAATACCAATGATAGGCTCGCCAGAGCTCTGGTGGTCGCATCGCCAAGCAGCTTTGAGAAGGCCCACGAGCCATTCGGCCAAACCATGCCTGGTCGAAGCTCAAATCGCCTTGCGCTCTGCCCAAAATACAACAGGTGAACCAGACCGTGCAGCACACTGAATACGCCGACGATGAGTTGTAACAAGACAGACTTCCTTTCTCTTGAGAACAGATCAGAGTAAAAATCAGCGGATAGCGGCTGATGTCGCCGGGGGCGCGTCCGACGGAACATGTCCCGCGCAGAGTGTCCGCTCGCGAAGCGGGCCATTGACGGCCGTGCGTACATAGATGGTTTATTGATCATGCCTCACAGCGCCGATGGATTGAATAGCGATAAGTATATCCGCATCTGGAGCCGGGCGGTTGTTGTTAATTTCGAGGTCCCAATCATAGGTGACGGCGGCAGCGACTTTATTATATTCAATGACTTTGTCGTCTGACACAGCAATATGGTCAGTCTTACTTCGATTTTTTACCCGGTCGAGACAGGTATCTAAATCAGCATACACACGAATCATCTTGATGAGGTATTTTTCCGCAAGAGCGGCATATAATCCACGAAACCCCTCACCTACGCCCAGACTCTCAACCATCACCTTGCTATACGTCTGAAACATCGTGTCGATAGCCGCTTCGACCTTCTTCCATCCATCCTCGCCGGGTTGCAAACCCAACCAGACTGGCTCGACTCGGAGGAAAGCAATATCAGTATGCCGATTAACAAGCATTCCTATATGGGTTTTGCCAACGCCCTTGGGACCGATGAGCATATAGAGTGTCTTTTGGTCAGGCATAACTTGTCCGCTGGCGGCAACGCGATGTCAGCCGCGCGATGTCAACCGCCACTCACTCGAGCAGGCACAGCGTACTCTTGTATGGCCCGCTCGACAAACTCACGCGGCATCCCGCTCTTGTCCATAATCCGTTCGACTGACCAGCCCTGCTGGAAGAAGCGCCAGGCCATGGCCTCCAGTCGTTCCCCCACTTCTACCACATGCCCATCGGGATCATACAGGCGCAGCACGCGCTGTCCCCAGGGCTGTTCCTGAATCGCGTGAATAAACTCGACGTTGGCTGCTCGCAAACGTTCAGCAATCAGGTCCATCTCGTCCGTCTCGAAATACAGTTCGCCGTTGTGGGCCTTGTTCGTGACGGGATACCGGGTCGCATCGCCCAGCAAGGATTGGAAATGGGCTTTCAGATGTATCGCGAAATCACCTTCAAATGTAACGTTTTCCCCGAAGTCGAATTTGACCTTTTGGCCGAGCAGGTGTTCGTAGAAATATCGAGAGGCCGCAAGCTCATCGACCACAATCAGCGAGCTAACAAACTTCAACATAGCGTTCCTTCCTGTCTATTGCGCAATGAGTTGAAAGACAATCCGTCAATAAGGTTTTGATGGCCGCCGCGCCCGCGTCCGACGGAACGTGCCCCGCGCCGCTAAGCCGACGCCAACCTGGTAACGGTCCGCAACTGTTTGCGGATGGTTATCTCGGCGGCCTTCAGGTCATAATCCGCTTGCAGATTGAGCCAGTACTGCGGCGACTGATCCAGGGCGCGGCCAAACAGCAAGGCCAGTTCCGCCGTCACGGGCCGGGTGCGATTGATGACGTGCGACACCCGCATCGGCGAGACGCCAATGGCCCGCGCAAATTGCGCCTGGGAAACGTTCAGTTCGGCCAGCGTTTCAGCCAGGAATTCGCCGGGATGGATGGGCGGTAAACCACTCTTGATCATTCTAACCTCGCTTTAGTGATAATCGACGATCTCAACGTCGAAGGCATCGCCGTTTTCGAACCGGAAACAGATTCGCCATTGGTCATTGATTCGGATACTCCATTGCCCGCTGCGATCATGCTTCAGTGCCTCCAGCCGGTTCGAGGGCGGCAGGCGCAAATCTTCGGGACGGGTGGCCGCATTCAACTGCGTGAGCCGCATCGCGGCGCGTTTGTGGATCGCAGCAGGTAGCCGACGCGACTTGCCGGTCTGGTAGAAGTGTTCCGTTTCGCCATCCGCGAACGACCGAATCATGCCTGAATCATAAACAATTTGTTTATAGATGTCAAGCCAGCGCCCGGCGCCTAGACCTGACAGGTGGCGCAAGCGTAGCGAGTCGTTCCAGACTGCTGTGCACCACCTGTCAGGTCTTTAACGCACATCAGCCGCCGATGGTTTTCCATCGGCGGCTGATGTTGTTGTTGTGGGGCTGGGAGACCTCGAAGGTTTTAACGGACTGGCTGGCGAGGCTGACCGGACGTATCGATCGACTGTCCGCCGATGCCGGATCGTCGCTCAAAATCTTCGAGGTCTTGCTAGTATTACAACGAGACTTTCATTACTACGAGACTTTTGCATGATAGACTCCATGGCGACACTTCATACAAGGAATCGTCATGGCACACAAATTGAAACCACGTCCGCCTCGCCGCAATCAGCCACCGGCTAGCGGTCGC
>JAUQXD010001043.1 GCA_030834835.1 Thermoflexales bacterium
CAGTCCTTATAATCTCTAGTTCCCAAGCAAGCCCCATTGCGATAGCAGGACCAGTAGCTAGGCCGCCTGAAATTGCCGTCGCCCCCGCCGCAGATGCTGTAGCAAGGGCACCTCCGATTGCGCTAGCTATAGCTCCCTCAAAGCCTAGATGAGTGACATACGTGTCGATGCTTATCTGGAAACTTGACCACGCAAGTGCGCTCATGGTCAATAGGAAAGCGAAGTGATGTCGAGTATGCCCCGTCGGATCGACATACCGCAACGGGTTATTCAGCACGTAACTATAGCGGTTCAACGCCTGCGGGTTCAGCGGCCCCATGGGCACGTTGTGCTCCTGGCGCACCCGGCCACTCCACATGAAGAATGGGCCGTATTGTAACACCTCGGCATTTTCGCTGCTCACCTGCGCGACGAACTCGTGGAAGTCGGTGGTCAACGGCGTCAGGCGCGTGCTCTTATCGTAGCCCAGCGTTCCCGCTCCGCCGCCGCTGCCATCCGCTGCGCCGGGGACGATGCTATCGGCGCTGATGAAGCGGCCCAGCAGGGGGGAATAGTAGCGGGCGTTATAGAACATCAGGTTGGTGCTGGTGTCCTCGCGCTGGCCGGTGTAGCCCATATCGGTGGGCAGGTTCCCTCGCTGACGGACGTTGCCCCAGGCATCGTAGAGTTGGCGGGAGATTACGTTGCCGGTCGCGTCGGTGGTGAGGCTCGTGCTGCCCAGGTGATCGCTATGGAGGAAGAACAGGTAGCCAGCCTTCCGCATCGCCACGGGCGTGCTGCCCGCGAAGTAATACGACGTCGGCTGCGCTGCCGTACGGACATCCAGTGTTTGACTGGTAATCTCGCTGGTCGGGCCTTCGGCTTGCACATTCGAGACCAACGTCCCGTCCGTGTAGATTTCTTTCCGGATCACTCCACCATTCGTGATCTTCACATTGTCCAGCCGAATCACATACGTACCCGCAGCGTCACCCTCGTGCGCAATTTTGAACGAGGATAGCGTTTCACCCGCCTTGTTGCCAATGTTGAAGACCCGATGATACCATTGGCCGCTGGCATAAGCTGCCAGATTCTGGCCGGGGTGGATACTCAGCCCGTTCTGATCCACCCAGCCCGAACTGCGTACTACGCCTGAACTGGACAGCACCGCATCAAAGCCACCGGTCAGTTGTGGATTGGAAGATCCCAAATACTCGTCATACTCCAACTTGTCGCCACTTTGAATCACATAGGAGGCGCTGGCATCAAAGACCCGGTAGGTGTAGCTATTTCCGGTTGTGCCGCTGCTCTGCACTGTCAACTGCAGTGCATTGGACCGTTCTTCTTCGTACAACGCATTGACGGTCACGAGTGTTTTGTTGCCTTCCACCTTCATGACGCGCTTGCCGTCGCCGTCGTAGACGAACGTCGTGGTTTGACTGCCCACTGTGACCGTGACCAACCGATTCTCAACATCCCAGGTTTGAAGATAGGCGCCATTGCTTTCCAACCGGGCAGTCATATTGCCGTTGGCATCGTACCCACCGGCCCACGCCTTCGCACCTACGACGAAACGCAATGCCCCATCCCAGAACAGGCTCTCTTGCCCGGCACCCACCCCCTGCCAGTCGAATGCCGTACTTCCAGTCCCCCAGTCGAGCGCTACCGTCGCGCCCTCGACCTGCACGACCGTGCCGTCCACTACCACATAGTCCACGTACAAGTTGCGATCCTGGCCAGCCCCATAATAGGCATCGTTCACAAATGCGACATCGATCTGGTCATTCCCCGTCAAGGGGGTATTGATAACGTAATCGCCGTAACTTGAACTGGATACCGTCCACTGGGCGCGTTCCTGGCCGTTGACGTATAGTTTCATGATCGGCCAGCCATTGCCGTAGCTCCCCGACGCCCGTACCGTGACGGTCCTGGTCACGCCACCCGTTCCGTTAACGCGCTGCACCGCATGCTTGTGAGATGGATCGTACAGGGTGTAACTCACGCCGCCTTTGCTCAGGAAATTGCCAATCGGATTGTAGGTGTAATCTTCGTTATACGTTCCGCTACTACCGCCAGTCGCTTGCGCGTGCAGTAATCGATCCAGCGAGTCATACTGGAAGCTCTGTGTCTGGCTTATGACGGTATCCGCAATCGACATGACGTTGCCGACATTGTCGTAGGTGTACTGCAAATTCATTAGCGGGCTACCGCTCTTGCTGGTCTGAACCTGCCATAGTCGGAAGGAGTTGATGGCCGGAGCGCCGCCACCATCGCCATAGTAGGCATAAGAGGTGGAGTCGCCGTTACCCAGATTCATTTGCCGGATCTGCCCCAGCGCGTTGTAGGTCAATCCGCTGACGTAAGGGTTCGTGCCAGACAAGCTGCTCAGCTGCGTCGCATTGTTGTAAGTCTGTTGCACCACTTCGCCGGTGGGATAGGTGATCGCTGTTACGCGATCCATGGCATCGTAGGCGTAGCCAGTTGTATAAGGTCCCCAATAGAGCAGGGTCTTGTCATGCGCCAGTATCGCACTGCCGAACCAATATACTCGATATTCAAGCGCGTGTCCGCTACGCCCCGTGGTGTCAAACGTCAAGGCAAAGTCGCTGAAGTTCGACAGACCGCCGACAAACTCACGCCGATAGACTGTGCGCATGGCAATTTGCTGGTAGGCCGTGTAGTCATAAACTTCTACGCGCGCTATCGCGTCATTCGCACCGCTGGCCGTATCGATCGCCAGACGGAAGCTTGCCACCTGGTCTGGGCCAATTGCCGTCGGGGCCTGGTAGGGTCCATAGGTTAAGTAACCGCTACCAGAAGCAGGCGATACCCAGGCCCCACCTTGCGCTGCCCCCACCAGATGCCCCATACCCGGTCCCTCGGCTTCCAGCATCTGTGGAGCGCCGATCGACTTGCGCTCGCCAATCATACGTCCGCGGGTATCGTACGCCCAACTCGTGCCGCCGGAAGGATCGGTCATTGAGGTGCGCTGGCCGATGGCATTAGATCCTTGATCGTAAACGTAAGAGGCCAGCACTGCTCCGCCACTATTATCACGTCGTTTTTCGAGCAGGCGGTTTAGTTCGTCGTACCTGAACCACAGTGTCTGATTCCTGGCATCTGTCTGAGTGATCAAATTGCCCGCATTATCATACGTGTACGTCCAGTAACCCATGTCAGGATCGGTCATGCTGGTCTTGCGGCCCAGCACGTCGTAGTTCATGGACGTCTGGTTGCCCGCCGCATCCTGGACCGTCTTCAGATTGGCCAGCACGTCGTAGGTATACTGCGTAGTTGCATACGTTGACCACTGCGTCGTATACGGCGCGACACATGTGAACCCCCACGTGCCATACTGACTGCAATCGCCAGTCAACTCCAGGGCCTTGACAAGCCGGCCAAATACATCATAGCGGTATTGCTTCCGGTGTCGATTGGCATCGATCAGGTTGTCCATGACCAGCATCTGCCCGTTGTCTGAAGCGAGTTCGTAGCGGCGCTCGGTGCGCGTGCCATCCGGGCTTATGAGGGTAAACACTCTGCCCAACGCGTCGTAAGTAGTCTGCGTGCGCGGCCCAGACCAGTTGGGCGTCAGGTAGTTCAGGCCGGAAGGAGTACTCGTCAGTTCAACAGGGGTCGTCTGTTGCACAACCAGGCCTCGCGCATCGTACTGCGTGTTGACGACAGTGGCCTGGTTATTGTCTTTTTCACTTTGCCCTTGAATCAAGCGCCCCAACCCATCGTAGACTTCGCGGCTCCAATGATGCGTGTTCCCCGCCGCATCCTCTTTGTCATACGTGCCGATCTCGAACTTTGAGCCGGTGCGGTATTCGTAGCGGGTCGTCGGCGCAGCCTCCGTGTCACCCGGCCGGATCACTTTCAGCAACCGGCCAAAGGTGTCGTAAGTGTAAGTAGTCTCAGCACCGTTCGGATCGATTGTCTTCTTCAGCAAGCCAATCGGGTTGCCGTCGGTCGGCACACCGTTGATGCCATAGAACTGAGATTGTGCCGCTTGCCCTTTGGCGTTCGTGGTCGCAATTGGGTACAAGTGATACGCGTCGTCGTAAGCCGTCGTCGTCGTCTTAGGGTTTGAGCTGGCAAAGGCCGTGCCTGTTCCATAGCCGTCATAAGTCGTCTCCGTGCGACGGTTGCCCCAGGCGTCATAGGTATAGATCGTATCAATCAGCTGCGCTGGAATCACGCCATTCCAGGCGCGCATGGCCGTCAATTGACCCAGGGTGCCCGGCGGGGTGCTGAAGCCCG
>JAUQXD010001044.1 GCA_030834835.1 Thermoflexales bacterium
ATCCCATCAAGTTGCTGCGTGCCGAACACCGCGAGTATCACCTGGATGAGATTGAGCAACTGATCGGTTGAACACGGATTATTCATCACTCGTTATTCGTCACTGATCATGAACGATCGCTGGCTGATCTTCAAGCGCAACTTCGCCAACTTCTGGAAACTCTTCCGCCGCAGCCGGATGGGCAAGATCGGCGCGTTTCTGCTGATCACGGCGATTGGCCTGGCGACGTTTGCGCCGCTGATGACACCTTATCAACCCACCGATACGATCCGCGATGCCAACGGGCGCGGCATGACGTTTGCGCCGCCGTCGGTGCACGGGCCGCTGGGCACCGACGATGCCGGTCGGGATGTGTGGACGCAGCTGGTCTATGGCGCGCGCATTTCATTGCTCATAGGTTTCATGGCCGGCCTCATCGCGATGTTTATCGGCAGCACGCTAGGCATTCTGGCCGGTTATTTCGGCGGCAAGATCGATACGCTGTTGATGCGCATCACGGATGTATTTCTGGTGATTCCCGACCTGCCGTTGATCATCGTGCTCGTAGCGGTGATCCGGCAGGTGAATTCCAGCATCCCGCCGCTGTTGGTGTTGATCGGCGTGATCGGTCTGTTGTACTGGACCAGCACGGCGCGCCTGATCCGATCGCAGGTGTTGTCGATCAAGGAACGACAGTTTGTGACGCGCGCGCGCGCGATCGGGGCGGGCAACGCGCACATCATCCGCAAGCATATTCTGCCGCAGGTGCTGCCGTTGATCGTCGCCAGCACGGTGTTGATCATCTCGACCTCGATTCTGGTGGAAAGCGGCCTGGCCTTTCTGGGACTGGGCGATCCCACGCAGCCGTCGTGGGGCACGATGCTGAACTTCGCGTTCGATCGCAGCGCGGTATCCAACGGCGCATGGTGGTTCTATCTGCCGCCCGGCCTGGCGATTGTGTGGGTGACGCTGGGCTGCGTGCTGCTGGGCAATGTGCTGGAAGAGATGTTCAACCCGCGGCTCACGTCGCATCATCTGGAAGGCGATCAACATATGGTTGCACGACAAGTAGAAACTGCTACCGCGAATTCACGCGAATCTTCGCTAATCGAATAGATTGGCGTCGATTCGTGTGAATTCGCGGATCAACTTTTGATCATGAACGAATCAGAACCACTGCTGAGCGTCCGGCACTTGAATACAGACTTCATCACGCCCGATGGGACGGTGATGCACGCCGTCGAGGACGTGTCGTTTGACGTGCAGCCGGGCCAGACGCTGGGCCTCGTCGGCGAATCGGGCTGCGGCAAGACGACGACGATGCTGTCGTTGATGCGGCTGCTGCCGGCGGCGGGCCGCATCACGCGCGGGCAGGTGCTGTTCAACGGCGTCGATCTGCTGGGCATCAGCGAGCGGCAAATGCGGCACTATCGCTGGAAGGAAATGGCGATGGTCTTCCAGAGCGCGATGAATGCGCTGAATCCCGTGCGCAAAGTGGGCGATCAGATCGGGGAAGCGATTTTGCTGCACGGGCTGATGGATCAGGCGGCGGCCGATCGGCGGGTAGTGGGCCTGCTGGATCTGGTGGGCATCGCCAAATCGCGCAAGGATCAGTATCCGCATCAGTATTCCGGCGGCATGCGGCAGCGGGCGATGATCGCGATGGCGCTGGCGTGTAAACCTAAACTGCTGTTTGCCGATGAGCCGACGACTGCCCTGGACGTGATGATTCAGGCGCAGATTCTGGAACTGCTGCGCGACATTCAACAGGTGATGGGGCTGGCGATCGTATTGGTCACGCACGATCTGGGCGTGGTCGCCGAAATTTGCGACAGCGTCGTGGTGATGTACGGCGGCAAAGTGGCCGAATACGGCTCGATCGATGTGGTGTACAACGCGCCGCAACATCCGTACACACAGCGCCTGTTGCAAGCCTTTCCCGATCTCAATCGCCCTGGCGACACACTGGCCTCCATTCCCGGCTATCCGCCGCGCCTGAATGAACTGCCGCCCGGCTGCCGCTTCGAGCCGCGCTGTCACGCGAAGATCGATCGGTGCGCGGCCGTTGTGCCAAAATTGATCGAAGTTACCGATCAGGCGGCGCATACCACGCTTCACCCGTCACTCGTCACTCGTCACATTGCCGCCTGTCACCTGCTATCCGGCCCGGAGGTTGATGCCTGATGCCCACGCCGATGCTGGCAATCAGCGGCTTGAAGAAATATTTTCCGGTGCGGCAGTCGATCGGCGAGATGCTGCGTCGCCGGCCACCGACTTTTGTCAAGGCCATCGACGGCGTCTCGTTTGACGTAGCGAAGGGCGAAGTGCTGGCCTTAGTGGGCGAATCGGGCTGCGGCAAGACAACCATTGCCAAAACGTTGCTGGGCTTGGAAGAGCAGACCGCCGGATCGATTTTGTTTGACGGGCAGATCGTGGGCGTGCATGAGCGCCGACGCCGCGCGGGGTTGGTGGCGCTGGAGTCTTCGCCTCAGCCACAAGTCGTCACACGCGAGCAGATGAATCTGCCGACCGTATCGATGAAACACCTGCGTCAGAAGGCGCAGATGATCTTTCAAGACCCCTACGAATCACTCAACCCCCGATCGACCATCTTCGACATCGTGGCCGAGCCGTTGGAAGTGCATGGCCTGATCAAGCCGCGCCCGCAGCGCATTGCGCGGGTGAAAGCGGCGCTGGAAGATGCGGGCCTGCGTCCTGCCGAAGATTATTTTCTGCGCTTTCCGCATGAACTCTCGGGCGGGCAGCGGCAGCGCGTGGTGATCGCGGGTGCACTGGTGCTTGAACCGGAGTTGCTCGTCGCGGATGAACCGGTGTCGATGTTGGATGTGTCGATTCGCGCCGACATTCTCAACTTGCTGCGTGGCCTGCGCGATTCGCGCGGCATCAGCATCCTGTTCATCACGCACGATCTGGGCACGGTGGCTTACTTCGCCGATCGGCTGGCGGTGATGTATCTGGGCCGCATCGTGGAGATTGGCGTAACGCGCGAAGTTCTGACGAATCCACAGCATCCTTACACCAAAGCGTTGCTCTCGGTCGTGCCCGTTCCCAATCCGCGTTTGCGCCGCGAGCGCGTGATTTTGCAGGGTGAAACACCCAACCCCATCAACTTACCCACCGGCTGCCGCTTCCATCCCCGCTGCCCCGTGGCGATCGATCGCTGCACAGACATCGATCCGCCGTTTGTCGAAGTCAATGCCACACATCAAGCGGCCTGTTTGCTGGTGAAATAGCCGCAAGGCCCGGTTAAGCCGTCGATTTTTCACTCGATTTTCACCGTTTACGATATGAACATCAGGATGTCTGACAGCCCACCGCTGGGTGTGCAGACTGGCGCAATCACCACATGTAGGCCGCCTAATTTGCCTCTTGACAGCCGCAAGCCGGGGCATGTTAGAATTTTGGCGTAGCGGCATCACCGCAGGTTTTCCCCTTGTTTTACCGATCAAATCGGTGCTTTCACAATAGTCTGTGACTAACTGTTAAACAAAAATTGAGCCGTCGTGCCCACGGGCCGACGGCAGTCTGCCATCAAAACGGAGACGGCCCATGCACGAGCGGCTGGTTGCGGCGTTGCGTCAACTGAACACACCTTACGCCGAGATTCGTTTGGAGCGGTGTGAATCAACCTCGATTACTTTTCGCGGCGATCAACTGGAGTCGATCGACACCTCGATCGACTACGGCGGCTTCACGCGCGCGCTGGCGACCGGGGGCGGCTGGGGCGCGGTGACGTTTACGGGCGAGGCCGATCTGCCCGCATTGCGCGCGCATGCGCTGGATGCGATCCGATTGGCGCACACGATCGATTCCGATCCGATCACGCTGGCCCCGATCGCGCCGATCACCGATCGAGTATGTGCGAACCTCGAAATTGATTTTCGATCGGTCGCGTTGGCCAACAAGCAGGCGCTCATTGCCGGCTACAACGATCAAATGCTGCGCAGCGATCCGCGCATCGACTCAACCTACGTGTCGTATTTCGATACCTTCGTGACGACGTGGTACGCCAATACCGATGGCACGTTCATCTATCAAGAGCGGCCCTTGATCGATCTGCAACTCACAGCGATTGCGCGCGATGGCGACATGGTGCAGCGTGGCTCACAGTCGCTGGCGTTGGCGCGGGGCTATGAGGCCGTGATCGACCGATCGGATCTGGCGCAGGCCGCCGCGCAACTCGCGCTTGAACAGTTATCGGCGCGGCGAGTGCGCAGTCGGCGGTATACGGTCGTGCTCGATCCGATCATGGCGGGGCTGTTCACGCATGAAGCGTTCGGGCATTTGTCGGAAGCCGACTTTATCGCGGAGAATCCGCAGGCGCAGGCGATGATGACGCTGGGGCGGCAGTTCGGCCCGCGCAACCTCAACATCTTCGACGATGGATCGGTGCCGCACTTGCGCGGCAGTGCGAAGTACGATGACGAAGGCGTGCCGATGCAGAAGACATGGCTGATGCGCGACGGGGTGCTGGTGGGAAGGCTGCACTCGCGCGAGACGGCGGGCATGATGAATGAACAGCCGACCGGCAACGGGCGAGCGACCTCATATCGCTACGCGCCG
>JAUQXD010001045.1 GCA_030834835.1 Thermoflexales bacterium
ACTTTGAAGAGCGTGATACGATCGGCCAACGGCTCTTGCTCAAAGCGCTTACCCAGCGCCGAAGTGATCAATTCGATTTCGAGATCGGGCGACTGCGCCAGCCGCTGCACGATGGCACGATTGACCGTGCCGGTGCCGCCGCCCAGCGGGGGAAACTCATTGTTGAGCATCAAAATCCGCATCGCTACCGCCCTGCCCCTATTACCTGACGCACCACGTACAGGGGGCGGCGCTTCACTTCTTCAAAAATGCGGCCTACGTATTCGCCGATCACGCCGATGGTGATCAACTGAATCCCGGCCAGAAAGAAGATCGCTACCACCGTCGTGGCAAAGCCGGGTGGATTCAGCCCCGCGGTGATTTTTTGAATGGCATAGCCAATCGCCAGCAAGATCGACAGCGCCGACACGGCCAGACCCAACAACGAAATCGCCCGCAGCGGAATGAAACTAAACGAGATCAGGCCGTCGAGCGCCAGATAAACCAATCGGCTGAAGGTATACTTCTCGCGCCCCGCATAGCGCGCGTGCCGCTCGTACGCCAGCCCGATCTGATCCAGCCCCACCCAACTGCGGATGCCACGCACAAAGCGATTGCGCTCCGGCATGCCCACCAGCAGATCGACCACTTTGCGATCCATGATGCAAAAATCGCCAGAATCCAGCGGAATTTCGATGTTGGCAATGCGCTGCAAGAGTCGATAGAAAGCCTTGTAAGCCAGCTGTTTCAGCGGCCCTTCTTTGCGCCGCTCACGAATGGCATACACTACGTCGTGACCCTCGCGCCATTTGTCGATGAACTGCGGCAGCACTTCCGGCGGGTCTTGCAAGTCGGCGTCCATCACAATCACCGCCTGGCCGCGCGCATAATCCAATCCCGCGCTGATGGCCACCTGATGTCCGAAGTTGCGCGCCAGTTCCACCACCACGACCCGGGCATCGCGCCCGGCCAGTCCGCGCATCACGTCCAGGCTGCCGTCGCGACTGCCATCGTCCACCAGCACGATCTCAAACTGCGGCCCGATCGATTCCATGACCGTCACCAGTCGTTGATACAACACCGGCACATTCTCGCGCTCGTCAAACACCGGTGTAACGATCGAGATTACAGGCTGCGGCACAGCCATCGGCGCCAACGCGGGCTGATGACGGCTCTCCATCAACTGGGCCAGTGCGCGGCAAAAGCGCAGCGCCGCTTCGGCGTCGTGCGTGGGAATCTCGCTTGGTTCGCGGGCCGTTGCGTCAAACATCGCCCCCTCAACTTTTCAATCCGAGTGGTGGACACCCATCATGACGACTGCTGACCGGCTACGGTCGCATGAGCCAGTTTCCCCAGTAGATCAGGCCAATCGCATACTGCACAATCGAGAGCAAGACCAGCAGCCGGATCACTCGCAGCGGCCAACGCTGCATCCCCAGCGCGGTCAGCAATAACAGCGGGAACGTAAAATCCAGCGTATAGCGCGGCCCAAATTGCTCCCAGCCGGTGCCCATCAGCAGCAGAATCGGCGTCGCCACCAGACCGATCGTCAGCGCGAGCGCCCAGGCCGACCAGCGCGGTCGCCCCCGCACCAGACCGGCCAAGGCGGCCAGAAACAACGGACTCAGCCAGAACAGACCGCCGCCCATCAATGTCTGGGGACCGAACGGCAGCGGATAGGCCAGATACTGATAGAACACATTCAACGGAATGTAGTGCAGGTTAAAGTAGCCATATTGCTGGTAATCGGC
>JAUQXD010001046.1 GCA_030834835.1 Thermoflexales bacterium
GCGTGGGGCGACTACCAGGGCGACGGGCGGCTGTATATTTTGTTGTCCCGCCAGACCGAGACCAGGGTGCTGCATAACGAGGATGGTGGCATCTTCACTGACATTCAGGCCGGCCTGCCAGCGGTCGCGTCCGGCGAACTGGCGTGGGGCGACTACAACAATGATCGCAAACTCGATCTGGTGCTGACTGGCCGATCGGGTCAGGGGCCGCAAACCAAAGTTTTTCGCAACATTGTCACCACGGCCAACACCGCGCCGATCGCGCCCGGTGGTCTGGCGGCGAATGTGTCCGCTCGCACGGCCACGTTGAGCTGGGGCGCAGGCTCGGATGCGCAGACGGCGGCAGCGGGCCTGACCTACAATTTGCGAATTGGTACGACCGTGACGGGTGGCCAGCTCATGCCGCCGATGTCGATGAACAACGGCACGCGATTGATTCCCGCCTTTGGCAATCGCTACCACACCCGATCGACAGTCTTGACCAACCTGCCGCCCGGCCAATATTACTGGAGCGTGCAGACGATCGATCCGGGCTTCGTCGGTTCGACGTTTTCAGTGACGGGCACGTTTCGCATCTGGGCTTACAACGTCAACCTCCCGCTAATCGCGGACAACTATTATGCCGTCTTCGATAGCCCGACCGAGATCGAACCGAACAACACCTCTGCAGAGGCCAACGGCGCGTTGATTGCAGGGCAAGCGTATGGCGGCTGGCACAATGATACGAGCGACTATTTTAGCTTGTACATGCCGGCTGCGGGATCAGTTCAGGCCAGTCTGATTACGACCTATCAGAATCACGTTCAGTTGCAGTTACGCCGCCCGGCGATCTCTGGTACAAACATTATGGCCTATGTGTATCAACCACCCTTTGTTTTGACGCAGCCCATCACGCAGGCCGGCTGGTATTTCGTTCGCATCTTCACTGAAGCCGGTTATACCAACAACTCCCCGTATACTTTGACGGTAACTTATCCTTAAGCACGATTTTCACATATCACCTGATCGGGTCATTGACACACGATTTGGTCTATGATATAAACTCACCCAACAACTGAATACAGATATGCTCTTATCCAGAGAGGCGGAGGGACCGGCCCGATGATGCCTCGACAACCTGCCAGGTTGGAGATTGGATGTTAGAGATTGGAAATTGGAGCGCCACCTGACAGGTGATCCTCCAACTTCCATCATCCAACTTCCAACTTCCAACACAGCAAGGTGCCAAATCCGACAGTACATTCTGGAAGATGAGAGAACAATCCGCCGTTGTGTTTGTTCAACCTCTTCTTTCGGAAGAGGTTTTTTGTTGTCCGCTTTAGACCTCTGCTGGAAACGAGCTATACCAAGGGGGAAACTATCATGATGTGCATGTGTAGTGACTGAAACTTGCCGGTACGATGTCTTGAGCGGTTGCGGTTTGAAATAGAACCGCGAAGACGCTAAGGCGCGAAGCGGCCTTCATAAACTATGCTTCGTGATCTTCGTGTCCTTCGTGGTGAAATAGATTCTTAGCAAAGGGAGACAATATCATGGCCACTGATCGCAAATTTGGTTTCACCACTCGACAACTGCATGCGGGCCAGCAGCCCGATCCGACGACGAACTCGCGCGCGGTGCCGATTTATCAAACGACTTCGTATGTGTTCAAGAGCACC
>JAUQXD010001047.1 GCA_030834835.1 Thermoflexales bacterium
GATGTTGCTTGACCGTCATCATCCACTGGTCTACTTCCTGTTGGCGAGACATGCTCCCTCCGGCACACTGAGATCTGGACAATCCACAGTATGCCTCAAACGAGCGGCCTCGCCACTCGTATCGTCACGCCCCCTCAAAAACCTACCCTTAAAAGCTCTAACTCCCCCCGCTCCGCAGGGGGAGAACTGATCTCCTCCCCTGTCGATACGCTTCTCATCGACGGGGGAGGGTGGTGCGCAGCGCCGGGTGGGGGTCCGTAAGCCAACCTACAAATGCTGACCCCAATCTCTGGATAAAAACCACATGAAATCAGTGGGGTCAAATTCTTCGTCGAGGATGTCGATCCGCACTACCTGCTCCGGCTTAAGGCTCAAGAGATGTCCGCCCGACACGCTTTCATCCGCCCAAACGTGAAAGTGATCGGACTGATCGACCTTGCCCGGTCCGTAGTCCAGCGGCGCGCAGATTCGCATCAGCGTGTGCGCATCGGCTTTTGGATGAAACGTGATCCTGATCTTGTGCTTGACCTGTCGGGCTTGAAGGAACCGGTCTTTAAGCATTTTGGGCCGCCTGGTCTGACGCGGCCAGCTTATCCAGACCACACCACGTCCAGCTCATCTCCCACAGTCGCCGCGCCTGGGCTTCGTCGTAAGAGTCCTCGCTGGAACGGCGCTCTTTCCCATCCACAATGAACTTGCCGCCGACGCCCTCCCAGCGCGCATCGGTGGCGGCCAGCAGATACGATGAGGATGCCTGATCCAGCGAGCGCGCAAACGGCAGGCGCGGCAGGAACTGGCGGTACAACCACCGATCGAACAGTGACGTCCGCCGGTCGCCGATCGCTTCCGGCACAAAGCCCGGGCACACCGCATTCGACGTTACACCCGTGCCCGCCAGTCGGCGCTGCAATTCATAGGCGAACCACATATTCGCCAGTTTGGAATTGCAGTAGAAGACCGAGGCGTTGTAGAACTTCTCGCCCTTCAGATTGGCGTAATCGAACTTCGCCCCCGGCCCGCCGCTATAACCGGGAATGTGCCGCTGCGATGACACCGTGATCACCCGCGCGGGAGCCGATCGTTTCAAATTATCCAGCAGCAGATGGGTCAGCAAGAAATGCCCCTGGTGATTCGTGCCGAAGGTCATCTCAAACCCGTCGGCGGTGAAACTGGCCTGCTTGCCCTTGAACGCTCCGCCCGCGTTGTTGATCAACACGTGCAGCGGATAGCCCTTCGCCTGAAACGCCGCCGCGCACTGTCGGATCGAGGCGAACGACGCCAGATCCAGCGGGATCGATTCGACGCGGGCATCCGGCTGATCGGCCCGAATCCGCGCGATGGCTTGCGCGCTGGTCTGCTGATTGCGCGACGCCATGATCACGTGGAAACCTTTGGCCGCCAGTTTGCGGGCGGTGGCAAAGCCGATGCCGCTGTTCCCGCCGGTAATCATCACAACCCGGGCTGAAGTGTCTGACATGGATTAGTCCTAACTATCCGTGACTGTTTCATCAAGTGGTTCAATGCTGAGCAAAGTCCGGCTAAACGGCGCGTAATAAACCCGATAGGGAGCGCCAACGATCAAAGCATTATAGGCACTGCGCGAAATCGTCAGCCGCTTTGTCCCAATCTGATAATAGTAATACGTAACGCCTCTTGTCGGATAAACACGGAGTCGTTGACCGGGACCCTCCGCCGAAACGACTTGTCGCCGGATCACGTCGACGATCACCGCAAGAACATGCCAGAGAGCGTTCATGGCCCAGACACTTCCAATTGCTACGATTACAAGCGTGAGAGGATCGGAAAAGATCTTAGACAAACTCACCGTCGCCAAAATCAAGGCAGCCCACAGCCCAAGCGGTAAGGCAATCGCTACCCGTATCCATAGCGGACGTATCAGGCGTGGTATCTGGTGGAAGCTTAGACGACCGGCGCGATTCTGCTCCAGATCAGTCGGGCTGAATCGGTTGGCCTGACTCAACGTCAGGAACAGACTGGATTGCGCCGATTGCGCTTCACCGGCCATCTTCTCCGCCGACAACAACCAGTGTCCACCGCGCAAGTAGAAGAAACGATAGAGGCCGGGCGGCAAATTCAACTTATTGTAGATCGGTTTCAAACGCTTTCGACCTGCGTAAGCCGTGTATAAGTCATCCGCCCACACCACTCGACCTTCGGCGTACACAATTTCGCTGTCCGCAATTTCGCGCCGCGCAGCGAAGAACTCTGTCCATCTTCGAGTGCCTTGCACTAATCCCGGCAGTCCCAGCACCGCTACACCGATGAGAAAGCCCAACGCCCAAACCCACGTCAACCCAGCTTGACCGGGTGGCAGTGTTAGAACCAGGCTAGTACCAAAAAGTAACAGACCTCCACCCAGGACCATAAAGCCGGACGCGATCAGGCTCTCTTGCGCCAGCTGCAAATTGAGCGCCGCTCGTTGTGAAGGCGTCAATTCGCCGTTCCGATTGGCCGCCACTTCATCGGGATCAAGAAATTGCCGCTGCGGATAGCGGCGGCGCAACCAGGCTGATACAGGATTATCGGGAGATAAGCGCATGATGCATTCGCCATTCGTGTATTCGATGTCTATTCGTTGACACCCCGCAGCCGATTGAAGATCCGCTTCTCCTCCGGCCCGATCGCCTTCAGCACGATCAACGAACCGAGATACACCATCGGGCCTGTCACCAACCCGATGAGCGGTTGAATCCCCCACGCGATCCACATCGCGCCAAACATCAACGCCGCCGAAACGAAGATTCGCCACAACAGGCCGATCCACCGGATCGAGCCGAGCGAACGTTCCAGATAGACCACGAAGACGAAACCTTCTACCAGTTCGGAGAGGATGGTGATGAGCGCAGCGGCCACGTACGAAAAGTGCGGAATCAAGATCAAGTTGGCGATGATATTGAACGACAGCCCCACGATGAAGGCGCGCGTCAACTTGCTCTGCTGCCCCAGCGCGATGAGGATGTAATTGGTGATGCTGTTGATCCAGCCGAAGGGGATCGACCAGATCATGATCTGCAAGGCGATACCCGCGTGCGGCAGATATTCCGGCCCGCCCAGCACCAGCACCAGCGTCGGCGCGATGAAGGTCGTCATCACGGCCAGCGGCAGCGCCATCAGCACCAGCAAGCGGATGCCCACGCGCGTCGAGCGCATCAGCGCGGGCCTGTCCTCCACGGCCTGCCGAGACATCACCGGGAACAGCGCGATGGTGGAGTACGCGGGAATGATGTTCAGCGCATCGATCCATTTGTAAGCGGTGCTGTACCAGCCCACCGTCGCCGGGCCGCGCAGCGATTGCAGCATGGGCACATCGACCTTGAAAAATAGGGTCGCCAGCAAATGATTGAGCATCAGCGGGAACGATTCGCGCAGCATGGTGCGGCGCAGCGCCGGATCGTTGTATGTGTAGGACAAGATGACATCTTGTCCCACGCGCATCATCAACCGGCTCAACGCGCCGAACGTGATCAAGTTGACGATCAAACTCACCGCCGCCAACCCGATGATGCCGCCGCCGATCAACAGCACGGGCGCGCCCAGCGCCACCTTCAACAGCACCGTCATCACGCCCATCACCGCGGGATATTCGGCCTTTTCGTAGGCGTAAAACATCGCCGTGATGCCGGTGCTTAAACTGCTGGGAATCTGCGCCAGCGTCAACAGCGCAATCGCGATGGCCGTCTCGGCCGTCAGCGTAAACAGGCCGCTCCACACGCCGATGACGACGATCATCAATGGCAGCGTCACGCCCGCCAACAGCAGACGCAAGATCGACGTGTTGACCAGATAGCGGTTCGCGCCCGAGCGATCGCGCGCCACCTCGCGCGTGAGGAAGGTGTTCAGGCCGAAGTTCATCAGGATCTCGAACCAGCCCACGATGACCACGGCGAAGTAATAATTGCCCGCGTTTTCCGGCTGCAAAATGCGCAGCATCAGCGCCGCAAAAGCGAAATCGATGCCGCGATTAAACAGGTTCAGCACCATCGGCGCGATGGAGTTCTTGGCCACGCGCTGCGTCGTCGTGGCGGCGTGCTGCTCTTCCCGATAGGCCAGTCGCCACACCCATATACCCAGCGTGAAGACCACCACCACCCACGCCATGAACGACGCGAACAGCCCCAACTTAAACGACCACGGACTGTACTTGAAGTGGATCGTCACCTCGCCCGCACTGATTTCGACGGCGCGGAAATTGCCGTAAGCGCGATAAATGGGCAGTTCCGTTTCCGATTGATCCGCGTGCACCTCAAAGGCCTGCCAGCCGGTGAAATACGTATCGGCCAGCACCAGCCAACTTGCTTGATCGGCTTGTACTTTGATCGTCACATCGTTACTGCCGTACTCGACAATCGTCGCCGCATTCAAACCACACGCCGCTGTGTCATTCCCGCGAAGGCGGGAATCCAGTTCCTTTTCCACAATCACCGTCGAGCGCGGATCGTGCTCCTTCAGCGCCGCCAACGGATCAGCCGCGACGGTCGTACACCCGATCGGCATGGTGAACGCCCGCGGCAGCACGCCGAGGTTCTCATACACTTTCACTTCGGCGTCGTACACCAACCTGTATTTCGGGCTTTGGATCGGCAATTCTTTTTCAGTGAAGACATACTTCACGTTCAGCAGATCGAGCAGCGGCGAATCGAGGCCGCCATACGTGCGCAGCGGCGCGACGCGGTTGAACTGGAACTCATCCTGCTTGTCCAACACTTGCATGTATTGCGCGTACTGCTTCAAGATGATCGAATCGTAGCCGCGCACATCCTGAAAGCCGTAATACCAGCCGACGTTCGAGTTGAAGACCTTGTGCCCGTCGGGATCGAATGACGTGAAGCGCCACTGCGACGTGTCCTGCTGCAAAAACTTCACGACGGGTGGCACATACTCCAGCAACCTCGGATCGACCGAGGGATTAAACCCGATCGCACCGATAATCAAATCGAACGCGATGACGAATAGCGCCAGTGGTTTCCAGACAGCCACCCCCGTGTCATTCCGAGCGGAGCGAGGAATCTCAG
>JAUQXD010000107.1 GCA_030834835.1 Thermoflexales bacterium
TCGGCTGCACGTCGATCAGGGCGTAACCGTGATCGATCAACTCGCGCACATCACGCGCCAGCGTGGCCGGATCGCAACTGACGTACACCACACGATCGATCTGCCGCGCGATCACGGCCTGCACCACGGCCGGCGCGCAGCCCGTCCGCGGCGGATCGACCACCAGCGCATCGATGTGATCGGTCAGGCCGGGCAGCACGTCTTCCACCGCGCCCGTGTGCAATTCGACCTGATCGAAGGCTGCCAGATTCACGCGGGCATCGGCGATAGCGCAGCGGCTGGACTCAATGCCGATGACGCGCGCCGCGCGGGGCGCGATGAAGCGGCTAAACAGGCCCGCGCCGCAGTACGCATCAAGCACCGTCTCCGTACCGCGCAAGTCAAGCCGCATCAGCACCTCATCGACCAGCGTTTCGATCAAGGATGTGTTGACTTGAAAGAAACTCTCGTCCGAAACACGCAACTCCGTCTCATGAACTCGAAACGCTGTCCGCGATCTCACGCTGATTCGCCTACTCGCTTGATCGCTGACTCGCTGATTCGCCCTCAGCCACGCCAATATCTCCGGCTCGATGATGTGACATTCGCGGATGGGGACGGTGCGATGGCTGCGCGCGGCCTGAAAGCCCGGTTGACCGATCGGGGTTAAGCTAAACTGCGCGTGATTGCGATAAGCCCATACATTTGGGCTGGGAATCGTCTCATTCACCGGAGCGTCATCGATCTTGCCTAAACGTCGCAGTTGATCGCGCACGACGTCGCGCTTGAGGCGCAATTGAGCGGCATAGTCGATGTGCTGCCAGTGGCAGCCGCCGCACGCCTGATCGTCGAGGCCGAAGTGCGAGCAGCGCGGCAAAATGCGATCGGGCGAGGGTTCTAACACATCGAGGAGGCGGCCCCGCGCGAAATTCTTCCGTTCTTCGGTGATCGCCACACGCACCACTTCGCCGGGCAGGCCGCCCATCACGAAGATGGCGCGGCCATCGGCGCGGCCCAGGGCTTCGCCGCCGTAGGTCATGGTCTCCAGGCGGAGAGTCGGTGGTTCAGAGGGGAGTGATAATGACGGCATGGCGTCATTATACTGTGATTATGTGACAGAGGAACCGTCATGCCCGAACGCTTCCATCGGGCATCCAGTTTGATAGGCTCACTGGATTCCCGCCACGTGGTCAGGCGACAGCGCGCGGGAATGACCGAGATTAGCCTTTCGCCGACAACTCGCGCTGGGCCAGCAGGGCCGCTTCCACGCGATTGTGAACGTGCAATTTGTGCAGGATGTTGGTCATGTAGTGTTTGATGGTCTTCTCGCTCAGGAACAATTGCGCGCCGATTTCTTTGTTGCTCGAACCTTTTGCCACTCGTTCCAATATCTCGCGCTCGCGCTCGGTCAATTCGCTGAGCATGCCGCTCGCAGGCCGTCGTGAATCGATCGGAGGCCTGGACATCTCGGCCAGCACGCTCACGGCCAGCGCAGGCGTCACATAGACTTCGCCCGCCCACGCCGATCGCAGAATCCGCACCAGTTCACGCGCGGCCACACCTTTCAACACGTAGGCGCTCGCGCCCGCTTTCAGCGCGGCCGTGACGTTGTCTTCATCCTCGGAGGCCGTGAGCATGACGATCTTCGTGAAGGGGCACGCCCGCGCGATCTGCTGCGCCGCCGGCACGCCGCCGCCCGGCATCGTAATATCCAGCAGCATGACATCGGGCAGCAATTCGGTCGCCAGGCGCACAGCCTCCTCCGCCGAACCGCCCTGCCCGGCCACTTCAAAATCGGCTTCGGCTTGCAGCACGCCTGCTACGCCGTCTCGAAACAGCGGATGATCGTCGATCAGCACGACGCGAATCTTATCGGTCATGATCTTACGCCTCTTCCTTGATGGCGAGCGGCAGCCACCCGATCACGCGCGTGCCCTGCCCCGGCGCGCTTTGCACTTCGAACCGTCCGCCTAAACTTTCCACGCGCTCGCGCATACCCGCCAGCCCCAGATGATCGATCTGATCAGTCGCGGCCGGATCGAAGCCCGGCCCGCGATCAGACACTTCCACGCGCAACTCATCGCCGTCCTTCGTCACACGCACCTGAACGTCGCGACCGGCTGCATGCCGGTGGGCATTGCTCAACGCCTCTTGAATCAGCCGATAGGCCGCGATCTTTACCGGCAAGCGCGCTTGCTCAGGTAACGCCTCAAACTGCGTCGTGATTGCCATGTCCATGCGACGCTGCTGCACTTTGATCACACGTGTCAGCGTCTCGGTTAGCGAGAGATGATCTAACTCGGGCACACCCAGCCCGCCGGAGATGGCGCGCACTTCTTGCAGCGCCGTGCGTACCGCCGCCTCAACCGCCGTTAGATCATCGCCGTTGCCGTCCGCCACTGTATTGTGGTGCGCCTGCGCCTCATTGCGAACCCGCGCTTCGTCGCGCGCAATGACTTTATCCAGTCGCAACAAGGCCAGCCCTAAATCCTGCGCGGGGCCGTCATGCAGTTCCGCGCTGATGCGACGCAGAAAACGCTCGTTCAATTCAGTGGCATGGGCGCTGGCGCGGCTGACGCGTTGATGCAGCTGTTTATTTTGATCCAGCAAATCCATGAGCTGAGCCACCTGCGCGCGCAGCTCGGCCCGCTGCCGCTCGATGGTCTGACTGCCGCGCCGCACGATCCCCGTCAAGACGGCATAGACCAACAATGTCGCCGCGCCCACCACAAGCCAGCTGGCGGTGCGCGCAGACTGAATCTGCTGCCGCAAAGCATCGACCGGCTGATAAAACTCGACGACGGCGATCACGTCATTGGTGCTGTTGGCCTGCACCGGACTGTACGTCTCGAGCAATTCGGTGAACTGCCCCCGCTCCAGCAAGTTCTCCACATCCGCCAGATCGGTGATGTGCGAAACCACCCGGCCGTTGATGGCCCAGGCCAGTTCGCCTTTGAGCGGAAACACCTGCCCGATTAAGGCTGGATTCGTGCTATACAAAATGCGACCCTGCGGACTCCAGATTTTGAAAGCGACGATGTGATCACCCAGCGGCGTGTCGGCTACCAACCGATCGAGCTGCGCGGCCCGATCGGGCGTTAACGGCTCATCAGGCGTCAGCCCTTGCAGCGCGGGATCGACGAAACTATCCACGTACAACGCCGTCTGCCCGGCGGTGCGATCGATCACGCCCGTTTCGATCTGCTGGCCCACCCACCAGCCGATAAGCAGCATGCTGATCGCCAGCACGACGAGGTTGGCCAGCATAAATTGTTGCGCCAGGCTGAGTTGGCCTAATCGCTGTATTATGCGCCGCATGCTTGATCCTGAAGACGAGGCTTGCGATCATTATACCGTAACGATCAAGTAACACACTGGCCCTCGATTCAAATCGACGGCCAGTGATGGAAAACCCGCTGCGCGGGTTTGACTCCTTTTTGCCGTCGGATTTTATCCGATGGCAACCGCGCACTCCGCAAACGTTTAGCGCGTAACTAACGGCAGGAATAGTCGGGGCTGCAAGACCTTACACGACCATACCGTGGCCCACACGGAATAGCCTGTGCCATTGAAGGCGCGCACCGTCCACGTGTACATGCCCGGCGACAACACCGCCGCCGACATCGGATTCGTCGCCGTGATGATCGAACCGTTCACATCGACGTTATAACCGGTCGGCGTGCCGCCCGCCCCGATCTGCCACATCAGATCGAGCGCGTTCGCTGCTGTCACAGCGCCATTTGCCGGCGCGATCAAGATCGGTGTGCCGGGCGCGGGCAAGGTGCTCGACACCTCGATCGTCCACGGCGCGGCCCACGCGGAATAGCCGCTGCCGTTATAGGCGCGCACACGCCAACTATGGACACCCAACGCCAACTGCGTGATCGAAGTCGTATTCGAGGTCGTGATGACGGCGCCATCGACATCGACGTTGTAGCCGACGACTGTGCCGCCACCCGATTGCCACTGCAACTCGATCGAGTTCGCCGTCGTGATGATGCCATTGGGCGGCGCGAGCAAGATCGGAGGCGCAGGCAGATTGGGCGGCGCGTCTTGAGTGTAAACACTGAAAGCAATATCGCGACTGCCGACCGCGCCCCAGGTGAACGCGCCATACACCGCGCCATTCGGCCCGGCCGTCAACGTCGGTTGGCCTGCGCCGGCGGCATTTACACCCAACGTAAGCGGATTGCCCCACACGCCCGACGTGTTCACGCGGAGCGTGATGGTCACACCTGCATCCCACGCAGTCGCCAGCGAGTTGGCCGTTATCGCGGCGATTGTTGGAGCGCTGGCTGTGCCGGTTGAGTGTGTGATGGGCGCGGCAAAGTTTAGATTCGTACCGTGCGTGTATCGAATCGCCGACGATTGCTGCCACACGATATGCGCCTCATTGCCATCGGCTGCCACATCTGGTGAGAAGGAACTGGCTGTTTCGTCGGACAGCACATCGATCAGACTCCACGTGCCGGTGAGACGCTGCGTGTGCTTGATGCGAAACGGCACGGCCGTATCATCCTGCCATGCCACATGCGTCATGTTATCGGAGCCGATGGCGATCTCAGGCGCGCTGCCGTTGGCGGCGAAGATTGGCGCGAGGTCGGGCCACGTCTGCCCACCGTTGGTCGAACGCGCGAGGTGTAGCTGCTTTGAGACGCCCTGACTCCACACGATGGATAATGAATTGTCGGGCGCAGCGGCAATATCGGGCGCGGAGGTATTGGCTAAGCCATCGGACACTTGCAGCGGCGCGCTCCACGCATTCGCGCTGTAGCGCATGTGATAGACGTTGAGCGTGCCGCTGATCAGCGCCGTGAAGGCCAGATGCGGCACGCCGTTTGAATCGGCCGTCAACGCCAGATCGTCACCAATGGCGACCGAGATCGGCGCGGTCCAGCTGAGACCGGTATTGCGGCTGTGAACAATCCAGCCGGCATCGACCCACACGGCGTGTGTGATGGCGTTGGCGGAAGCGATCTGCGGCCGCTGCGAATCGGGCGCGGTGACGGCGATCACGATCGGGCTGCCGACGCCTGTCGATACGACAGGCCCCACTGGAGCCGCACGAACTGCGTTGAGTGTCCATAACAAAGCAAATGCGCTAAGCGTCAGCGGGATCATCGAACGGATTGATTTTGACATGAGACTCCTTTGTGGTCTAACGTGCAACTGGCCGCGACTCTATCGATCGCGGCCAGTTGCTCTACCTGTAAGTCGCTTAATTGTCTTCTACCTGAATCCGCACGGCCAGCCACGTCCCATCGAGTTGCTTCACCGCTTTCACTTCGGCCAGCGCGCCCGCCTGCGCCGCGCCGCGACTCTGATCGATCAGCGTATTTACATCGGCGATCACCGTCTGCCCGTTGCCGAACGTCCAGGTACCGATAAAGTTGGCGGGCAGCGTCGTGATGGTCGAGACGAATTCCAGTTCGTCGTTGACGGGGTCTTCCACGTGGATGCGCGTCGCCAGCACCGAGTTATCCGGCTGCAATGCGCCGTGCACTTCGACGAGCACACCGTTGGCGAGCGTACCGGAGATAACGGTCGCGCCGTTGGTGGTCACAGTGTGACCGGCAACCTGCATCGTGTACGGGCCGCTGCCGGTCAGGTTGCTGATGACGCCTTTGAACTCGGCTTCGTTTTCAAACTCGCCCTCATCTTCGATCTTGACGCGCGCCGCGAGCAGCGAGTTATCGGGCTGGCGCTCGGCCTTCACTTCCGCAATCGCGCCGAGGGCGGGCTGGCCGCGCCGCGTGTCGAGGTCGGTATTCGCATCGACGGTCACGGTGTACCCGGCCACGACCCACTGTCCCAGC
>JAUQXD010001048.1 GCA_030834835.1 Thermoflexales bacterium
GATCGTAATCGATCAACTGCGTGACCGTGGGATGATCGGAACACACCACGCAATCGGGATTCTTGCGCAGCTTCAACGTGGTGAAACTCATCTCCAAAGCATCGTAGAGCAGCAAGCGTCCGATCAGCGGTTCCCCCTGCCCGATGATCAACTTCACGACTTCAGTAGCCTGAATCGTGCCGATGACGCCGGGCAACACACCCAATACCCCGCCCTCCGCGCACGAAGGCACCAGGCCGGGCGGCGGTGGTTCTGGAAACAGGCAGCGATAGCATGGGCCTTCTTTGGCATAAAAGACCGACGCCTGCCCCTCAAAGCGAAAGATGCTGCCGTATACATTGGGCTTGCCCAACATCACGCACGCATCATTCGTCAAGTAGCGCGTCTGAAAGTTGTCGGTGCCGTCGGCGACGATATCGTAGTGCGGGATGATGTTCATCGCGTTCGCAGAGGTCAGCGGCTCTTCATAGCCGGTGATCTCGATGAACGGATTGAGATCGAGCAAGCGCCGTTTGGCCGATTCCATCTTCGGCTGACCTAACGTCGAGGTACCGTGAATGATCTGCCGCTGCAAGTTGCTCTCGTCAACGACATCGAAGTCAACTAAGCCGATGTGCCCCACGCCCGCCGCCGCCAGATACAGCAGCATAGGCGAACCCAGACCGCCCGCGCCCACGCACAGCACACTGGCCTCTTTCAACTTGCGCTGACCGTCCATGCCCACTTCCGGCATGATGAGATGGCGGCTGTACCGCCGGATTTCTTCGTGACTCAACTGCGTTGTCATGCTCACTCCGTGATTGGTAATCGGTGATTGGTAATCGGTAATCGGTCAATCAGTCAATCAGTCAATCGGTCAACCAGTTACCAGTCAACTAGTTACCAGTTACCAGTTACCGATTGACCAGTTACCAGCTGACGGGTTACCGCCTGACCCGCTGTGGCCCGCTCGAATTGCTCGCGTAATTTTTTTTCGTGCGCCACGCCCTGATTGATCGCCACCACGGCTCGATCGGCCTTCAACACGATCGAGGTCGGCAGCGACCACACGCCATATTGCTGCGCAGCCTCAGGCTGCTCGGTAACGTCGATCACACGCACGTCTATTTTATCACTCCACTCAACCAGCAGTCGATTGATAATCGGCAACTGCTGCAACTTGCACGGCGCGCACGTCGGGCTGGTGAAGACCAATATTGCCGCGCGGCCTACCTCGCCGCCCGCCTGCGCCCGGCGCGACACCATGCGTTGTTGCGCCAGCAACAGCAAGCGATAAGCGACTACGCCAACGACAATTAAAGCCAGTGCAACTACAATTCGATCTAACATGCTCGCTCCAATAAGACGCCTGGCATCTCAGTCAGTATCCATGCCTGTGCAACCGGTGACTATTCCTGAATGCGTGCGTTGATCCGCGCGTATTTGAAGCCCGGTACCCCCAGCCGATTGAGCCAGTAATACATCAGGCAGCCCACGCAAATGCCCGCGAACAAATTCAACGACGCCAGCGCGATCACGATCCATGTTAGCGCCCAGCCAATAGTGGCCGCATTCGCCACAAAGGCCAGTGTCGCCGCCGCCAAAAACACGCCGCCCACGCCCTGCGCAAACAAATGTGGCTCGGGATTGTCGATTTTCACATCAGGCTTGATTAAGCCGCGCGGCTTCAGGAAATACACGTAAACCGCCTTAAACAACGAAACCTTCGGCCAGAACGTGCCAATCAGCATCACCGCCGCCACGAAAACCACCAACGCTTTCACATCGGTCACAAACCCGATGAGCAGCAATCCGATGATAAACGCCTGATTCGTCCGCAGCGCGGAATGATCCACTTTTCGATCGTTCATGAGTTTCTCCATTCGCGATTCGTTTCAATTCGCCATTCGTTTATTCGAGATCAGGGGGCACTGCACCGCATGTGTTCGCTGACATCCACCGGCGACGGAAGGTACGATGCTGATCTTATCGGCTTCGCTTAGGGGCGTATTGACGTGCCTCAAATAACGCACGTCTTCATCGTTCAGATACACGTTGACAAACGAGCGCAATTGCCCGTCGTCGGCAAACATGTGCTGACGCAAATTCGGGTATTGCGTCGTCAGCGCACCCAGCGCTTCGCCCACCGTGCCGCCTTCCACGGCGATGGTCTTTTGCCCGCCCGCATAACCGCGCAGCGGCGTGGGAATCGTAATCGATACAGCCATGATGTCTCCTATGAGAGTAGTTTTGTTACACGCTCTTCATCAAACGCACTGCGATCGTCGCGCAGTTCCCAACTCAACACGTCCGCCGCCCGGCCCTGCTGCACCGACACAATGACGTACGACCACCACGGCAGCGCATGCTCGCGATCGAACTCCGAGGGTCGCGCGGGACAATCGGGATGCGAATGAAAGAACCCGATTAACAACGCGCCCTTATTATCAGCATAATCTTCCGCATCTTTCACCATTCGATCGGTGATCAGAATCCGATGATACTGTTCTTCGACCTCGCGTTGATTGTCGAAGACTTTGATCTCTTCCAATACTTTCGCGCCGTCATCAGTCACACGCCCGATCAACAGGCCGCCGCCCTCGTTGGGATACGTCCCTTCGACGTGGCATGTGATCTGATCGAACAACGGTTTTGAAATCGTCAACATGCTTATTCGGTCCAAAACCGATCGGATAGATACTTCAGCGCGCTATCGGGCAGCAACGTCACAACCACGCCATGCGAAAGAGTCGCCGCAACTTTCGTCGAGGCTACCACAGCGGCCGCCGCCGAAATGCCGACGAATAAGCCTTCTTCACGCGCCAGGCGTTTCGCCATCACGTGAGTTTCTTCGGTGCTCACCGTCAAGTTGCGATCGGGCAGCGCCGGATCGAAGATGCCTGGCACGATGGCCGTGTCCATATGCTTCAAGCCTTCCAGTCCGTGCAACGGCGAATTGGGCTGCACGGCAATCAATTCGATCTGCGGATTCAGTTCCTTTAGCCGCCGCCCTGTGCCCATCATCGTGCCGCTGGTGCCCAATCCCGCCACGAAGTGCGTCACGCGCCCTTCGGTCTGCTCCCAGATCTCCGGCCCCGTCGTGCGATAGTGCGCGCCCCAGTTGGACGGGTGGTTGTACTGATCGGCGTAGTAGTAGCGAGCGGGATCGGCCGCGAAGCGCGATCGGGCCGCGAGTTGCGCGCCGTCGGTTCCATCGTAAGGATCGGTCAAGATCAATTCAGCACCGAGCGCCTTCAACGTGATGATGCGCTCGCGACTGGCATTGGACGGCAGCGTCAGGCAGACCTTGTAGCCGCGCGCCGCGCCCAGCGTGGCATAGGCGATGCCCATGTTGCCGGAAGTGGCATCAAGCAGGACTTTGTCGTGCGTGAGTTCGCCGCTGCGTTCGGCGGACAGGATAATCTCGCGCGCGGCGCGATCTTTCACCGAGCCGCTGGGGTTGAGCCATTCGGCCTTGGCCCAGATTTCCACGTTGGGAAACTGCGCGCCGATGCGGCGCAACGGTAACAGCGGCGTGTTGCCCACCCGCGCGAACAACTCATCGCCGGGCTGCACCACGCGCATGCCCGTGCCATACAAATTTGTTTTCGCTAAAGTAACCGTGCCCATGTCTCCCCCCCATAAAACAAAACAAGACCAACACGACGCGGAAGCGGCGTGCTATTGCACCTCTCAATGCGAGCGGCACAACAGCCAGCGTCCGGCGTATAGGTCTTGTCTTAAGCGGCCAGGGCCGCGACAGTGACCGGTGAATTACAGGACGATGGCTATTGCCCCGCCCCGCTACACATGCAAACCTGCGTCTTCATAAAACACATCTCCATCTGCTTAATCTGACTGGATTGTATCACACCCGACAAGCCTGTCAAGCCAGATGCGACAATCCGTCGGTGGGCAAATTCAACTGCCGCAACAGCGTTGCCAGATCAAAGTACAGCCGTTCACCTAAAATCTCACCATTGAGCATGGGAAACACGATCGTCATCGGCAGGGCGAATTCGCGGCCGGTTGGTTCCAGCCCAAACAATCGGCCGTGATGTGTGCCCTTCAAAATCGATTCCTCCACCACACCCTCTTCACCGACAAAGGCGTTGACCAGTTCAAAGGTTGCGTCGGGCACGCCTTCAAACAGGCCGCGATAAAAATCGGCCACGGCTTCACGACCGCGATACTTCTCACTGGTCGCCATGACCTTGTAAACCGGATCGGCGCACAGAGTCTCCAACAGCCCTTCGATGCTGCGTCGATTCTCGGCCAGGACGTGCCGCTGCCACAAGCGCCGATTCTGATGAATGGACATGCTGTGCCTCCGCGCCAGATACTTGATTGTACCTCAACTCAAGGCCGTCGCGCTTTGACTTTCGACCCACAAGAATGGTATGATTGCCGCCATGACTCGCCAGACGAGCCGCAGTTCAGCGCGCACAAGACAACCCATGGCCCAGCGCCCTCAGCCTCGGCCCACCGCTAACCGCTCTCAGATCGGCTTTGTGGTTCTCACCGCCTTGATCGTCACGCTGGGCCTGGCTGTGTTGACGTCGGCCCAGGCGGGCAGTTTGACGTCATCGACTCCGACCCCGTCCAGTGCCAGCGCGGCTGTGCCGATCAGTGAGCCTACCACCACACCAACCCTTGAACCCTCGCCGACGCCGATACCGCCCACGCCCACCGAAGAGCATCCCGGCATGCCGCTCGTCGGCATCGTGGCCGGCCACTGGGGCAACGACTCAGGCGCAGAGTGCCCGGACGGCGTGACCGAACAGCAGGTCAACTTGGACATCGCGCGGCGCGTCACCGAAAAACTGCGCGCCAGAGGCATCTGGACCGACCTGTTGCAGGAATTCGATAGCCGCCTCACCAACTATCGGGCCGATGTGCTGCTCTCGATCCACGCTGACTCGTGCGAACCGGTCGATGCCGATCCGCCCGCCAGCGGCTTCAAAGTCGCCCGATCGGTCGCCAGCGCGATCCCGACCACCGAAGACCGATTGGTCACCTGTCTTATTCAGGAATATGCCAAAGCCACCAAAATGACCTTTCACGAAAACAGCATCACGTCCGATATGACCTC
>JAUQXD010001049.1 GCA_030834835.1 Thermoflexales bacterium
AGGCTATGAGGAAGCTGCCCAAAGGCCCATTCATTACCAGTAATCGCAAGGTCGCGCCGCCGCCGAAGGAAGAACTGGCCTACTCGATGGAATCGTTGATCCATCATTTCAAACTATGGACGGAAGGCTTCACGCCGCCGAAGGGCGAAGTGTATGTGCGCGTCGAGTCGCCGCGCGGCGAATTTGCCTGCTACCTCAACAGTGATGGCTCGCCCAAGCCGCGCCGGGTGCACTTCCGCACGCCGTCGTTTGCCAATCTGGGCGCGATGCACAAGATGACCAAGGGCGTATTCATCGCCGACCTGGTGGCCATCATCGGCTCGATTGACATCGTGCTGGGGGACGTAGATCGGTAAGTGGTCAACCGGTAATTGGTCAACTGGTAACTGGTCGATTGGTGAGTGGTCAACTGGTTACCAGCCAGCCGATTACTGATTACCGATTAACCGATTAACCAAGTAACCAATTGACTGAGTAACTTATGACCCAACTACTTGAGAAGTATCCTGCTGAAGTCGAGAAAATCCTGAGCAAGTATCCGCCCGATCGGAAGCGCTCGGCCGTGATTCCGCTGCTGTACATCGCGCAGCAGGAATACGGCTACTGCACGCCAGAAGCGATCCGCGATGTGGCCGGGATCGTGGGTGTGGAGCCGACCGAGGTCGAGTCGGTGGTGGGTTTCTACACGCTGTTCTACGATAAGCCGATCGGCAAGCATGTCGTTCAGGTCTGCAACGACCTGCCGTGCGCGCTGCGCGGCTCGGAGCAGTTTCTCGATCACGCCTGCAAGAAGCTGGGCGTCGATAAGCACAAAGCTGAGCACGGCGGGGCGATGACGGCCGATGGCGAATTTTCACTGGAATCGGTGGTGTGCCTGGGCGCGTGCGACAAAGCGCCGATGATGCAGATCGATCTGGAATACTTCGAGCGCCTGAGCACCGAGGATTTCGATCGCCTGATCGATGAGATGCGGGCGAAGAAGTAATCAAGCATGCCAGCGCTGCGCCGCTTAATAATTGACGATTACGACGCCGTGATTGCGCTGTGGCAGCGATCGGGGTTGCAGACCGTCAAGCCGACGGGCCGCGACAGCCGATCGGAATTTGAGAAGCAACTCCAGCACGGTCAGATCGTGATCGGGCTGGAAGATGGCGCTAAATTGATCGGCGTAGTCGTCGCAACCAATGATACGCGGAAGGGTTGGATCAACCGAATCGCGATCGACCCTGAATATCGACGGCGCGGCTACGGCGAAGAATTGGTGCATGCGGCCGAAGCGGCCTTGAGCGAGTTGGGCCTGAAGATCATGGCGGCGCTCATCGAAGATTACAACCAGGCGTCGTTGGCGCTGTTTAATAAATTGGGCTACGGCCCGCACCCGGAAGTGCATTACGTGAGCAAAAGAGAATCAAGTGATGCGTAATGCGTACTTCGTAAGTCAGAGTACGCAGTACGGAATACGCAGTACGAGGATAGTGAATGGCTAAGTTCGTTTTGCTTCGTCATCGCGAGACACCGGATATTCATAAGCTGTCGGTCTACGGCGAATACACCGCCCTGAAGAAGGCTGTTACGTCGATGACAACGGATCAGGTCATCAATGAAGTGAAAGCGTCCGGTTTGCGCGGGCGCGGCGGCGCAGGCTTCCCCACAGGCGTCAAGTGGTCGTTCGTGCCGAAAGAACGCTATCCACATTACGTGACTGTCAACGCCGACGAGTCCGAGCCGGGCACGTTCAAAGACCGCGAATTGATGGAGTTCAACCCGCATCAGGTGATCGAAGGCGCGGCGATTGCGGCCTTTGCGGTGGGCGCGACGCGCGTCTATCACTATCTGCGCGGCGAGTTCAAGCCGGTGGCGCGCAAGATGCAGGCCGCGATCGATGAAGCGTACGCGGCCGGGTATCTGGGCCAGAATGTCTTTGGCACGACCGTCGAGATTCAGATGTTCCTGCATCTGGGCGCAGGTGCGTATATCTGCGGTGAAGAGTCGGCGCTGCTCGAATCGCTGGAAGGCAAGATGGGACAGCCTCGCTTGCGCCCGCCATTCCCGGCGGTGGTGGGTTTGTACGGTCAGCCGACCGTCATCAACAACACCGAGACGATGGCGAATGTGCCGTACATTATCAACAATGGCGCGGCCGCCTATAAGCAATTGGGCACCGAGAAAAGCCCCGGCCCCAAGATTTATTGTCTGTCCGGGCACGTCAAGCGCCCCGGCAACTACGAAGCCGAGTTGGGCAAGATCACCTTCCGCGATTTGATCTACGGCGAAGAGTTCGGGCAAGGCATGATGACGGAAGGCCGCAAAGTCAAGGCGATTTTGCCGTCGGGCGCCTCCGGTCCGATCGTGACGGATACCGTCCTCGATGTGCCGCTCGATTATGAATCGGTGGCGGCCGCTGGCACGATTCTGGGTTCGGCCTCGATGATCATCATGGACGACTCCATCGACATGGTGTGGGCGGCGGGCAAAGTGATGCACTTCTTCCGCCATGAATCGTGCGGCAAGTGCACGCCGTGCCGTGAAGGCACGTTCTGGATGGAGAAGCAATACCATCGCATTCTGGGCGGCAAGGCCACGCTGGCCGATGTGACGCTGTTGCAGGACGTGGCCAATCAGATCATCGGCAAGTGCCTGTGCCCGCTGGGCGAATTTGCCACCAGCCCGGTGCTGTCCAGCTTCAAACATTTCCAGGCGGAGTATGAAGCGCGCGCGACAGACGCGAAGAAACCAGCGACGGCCAGGAAGTAATGACATGGAAGCGGCAAAACAACGGCCTTATTTTATCTGGAACGCCGATCTGAGTGAAGACGATGTCCGGCGCATTCTGGCCGAAGGCAGTGGCTATTCGCGCACGCAACTGATGGGGACGATTCTGCAGTATGCGCGCTTTGCCGACATTTGGAATTACCTGACGGTGCGCGATGTCCAGAAGTGGTTTTGGCAGATTCCGTGGCGTGATGTGGCGCTGCGCGATTATTGGAAGTGGGCGCTGACATTGTGGGGGTATCCACCCGATGACTGTGCTGACCCGGTTGCAGCGCGAGTTCTTGTCTAGGTTCGCCCGAATGACTGTCGGATTATTATCGAGGATAGTGCGTAATGGCTGATTTGATCAACGTCTACATTGACGACGTACTGGTGCAAGTGCCCAAAGGCACGGTGATTGTCGATGCCGCGAAGAAGCTGGGCGTGGACATTCCGGTATTCTGCTACCACCCCAAGCTGAAGCCGGTGGGCATGTGCCGCATGTGCCTGGTGGAAGTAGGCCGCCGCAAGATCGATCGCGCCACGGGCCAGCCGGTATTGGGTGCGGACGGCCAACCGGAAATCGGCTGGGGGCCTAAGCTGGAGACGGGCTGCACCACGCCGGTCGAAGAGGGCATGCAGGTGCGCACCAGGTCCGAGGTGGCGCAGAAGGCACAGAAAGACGTACTGGAGTTCCTGCTGACTTCACACCCGCTGGATTGCCCGGTCTGCGACAAGGGTGGCGAATGCCCGTTGCAAAATTTGACGCTGACGTTTGGCCCCGGCAACACGCGCTTCGATTATGCGGACAAGCAGCATTTGCCCAAGCACTATCCGCTGGGCGACATCATTTTCCTGGACAAAGAGCGCTGCATTCAGTGTGCACGCTGCATCCGCTTTCAGGACGAGATCGCCGACGACCACGTGATTGGTTTTTATCAGCGCGGTCGCTCGATGCAGATCGAGACGCTGTCCGAGCCGGGCTTCGATTCCAAGTTCTCCGGCAACACGACTGACATTTGTCCGGTGGGTGCGCTGACCACCAAAGACTTCCGCTTCCGCGCTCGGCCGTGGGAAATGACCAACGTCCCGTCGATCTGCACGCATTGCGCGGTGGGCTGCAATATCACGCTGGGCACGCGCCGCAGCGCGAAGGGTGGCGGAGACTGGGAAATTTTGCGCGTGATGCCGCGCCAGAACGAAGACGTCAACGAAATCTGGATTTGCGACAAGGGCCGCTTTGGGCATCACTTCGCGCGCAGCAACCAGCGCCTGCAAAAACCGCTCATTCGCAAGAATGGACAACTGGTCGAAGCGACCTGGGGTGAAGCGTTGTCCCTCATTGCAGATCGAATCAAAGCCGCTGATGGGAACGTTGCTGGCCTGATCGGCGATCGTGTCGCGAACGAAGATGCTTATCTATTTGGCAAGCTCTTCCGCGATGGGGCAAAATCCGCGCGGGTGTCGGCCAACCCGATCGCCTTCGGCGTCGATCTGGCGCAGCGCTACGGCGTGGGCGTCGGCACGAATCTGGGCGCGCTGGGCAAAGGTGATGTGGTCCTCGTCGTCGCGGGTGATGTTGAAGAGACTGCGCCGATCTACACGCTTCGGCTGAAGGCGGCCGCGCAGCGCGGCGCGAAGTTGATCGTCGCGAATGCGCGCCCCACCAAACTGGATCGCTATGCGGCCAGCATCGTGCGATATGCGGTTGGTGCCGATGCGCAAACAGTCTATAGTCTGCTGGCTGCAATCAGCAACCAACATTCAACGATCAGCAATCAAGTTGCGAAGTTTGCCTCTAAGGATGCCTCAATTCAGGCGGCGGGCAAGCTCATCGCCGAGGCGCAGAACTTGATCGTGATGTTTGGCGACGAGCGCACCACCGTTGATGCCGCGTTGGCTCAGGCGTGCGCGAATCTGGTCGTGGCGACGGGGCACGTCGGCAAGGCGAATAACGGCCTGCTGCCCTTGTGGGCGCACAGCAATACGCAGGGCGTGTATGACATGTTGTCGGCTACGGGCGCGACAGGTGGCAACCTCGCCGGTGCGAAGGTGCTCTATGTCGTCGCCGCTGATCCGATCGGGGACGAGGAGACGCTCCCGAAAGCCGATTTCACTATCGTGCAGGAATTGTTCCTTACTGAGACCGCCAAACAAGCGGATGTCGTGTTGCCCGCGTTAGCGTGGGCCGAGCGCGACGGGACGTTGACCAATGCCGAGCGGCGTGTGCAGCGCTACTACAAGGCCATTCCGCCGTTCGCGCAAGCGCGCGCCGATTGGGAAGTGTTCAGTCAGGTGGCCGAGAAATTGGGCTTGAACTGGAAGTACTTCACGCCTGAAACGGTGATGGAAGAGATCGCAGCAACGGTGCCCGCCTACGCCGGTTTGACCTATGCGGCGCTGGCTGTGACCCGCGAAGAATGGCCGCCCGTTGGCTCGAACGATTTGTATTTCGGCGGGACGGCGTATGACAATCGCGGCGGCATCGGCGCGCAAGCGAAGTCGCTCGTCGAGCTGGACGGACGATCGGCTGTGAACTGGATCGAGCCGACGGCTCAATCGGGTGAATTGAAGGTCCGCCAGTTGAATCGGCATGGCACGTTGATCGATCAATCAGCCGTGTATCAGGTGCGGCTGGTCGACGCTGAGTCTAGTGCGGTGAAGGCCTGAGTATGGACATCGGAACGAGCATTCTGATCTGGATCATTCACTCGGTCGTGCTGGCCGTGGTGCTGCTGACGGGCTTTGCCTACGTGACGCTGCTGGAACGCCGCGTGATTGCGCGCTTCCAGTCGCGCGTCGGGCCGAACCGCGCCGGGCCGTATGGCCTGCTGCAACCGCTGGCCGACGGCGTGAAGCTGATCTTCAAGGAAGAAGTGATCCCGGCTACAGCCGACAAGTGGACGTTCATCATTGCGCCGCTGCTGGCGGCGATTCCGGCGATTGTGGTGTTTGCCGTCATCCCGATGGGCGGCACGATCTATCTGGGCGAGCTGGCGATTCCGCTGACGCTGGCGCACAACTTGAATGTGGGCATTCTGTATGTGCTGGCGATCACGTCGATCAGCGTGTATGGCATCGTGCTGGCGGGTTGGGCCAGCAATAGCAAGTATTCCATGCTGGGCGGCCTGCGCTCATCGGCGCAGATGATCTCGTACGAACTGGCGATGGGGTTGTCGCTGGTGGCGCTGGTGGTGGTGGCGGGCACGCTGAACATGAACACCATCGTCGAGCAGCAGAAGCAGGTGTGGTACTTCCTCCTGCAGCCGGTCGGCGCGATCATTTTCATGATCACGGCGCTGGCCGAAGTAAACCGCGCGCCGTTCGACATGCCGGAAGCCGAGCAGGAATTGACGTCGGGCTATAACACCGAATATAGCGGTATGAAGTTCGCGCTGTTCTACATGGCCGAATACATCAAGATGATCGTGATCAGCGGCCTGTCGGTCACGTTCTTCTTCGGCGGCTATCGTGAACCGCTGCCGCTGTTCATCACGCAGGCCATCCCGGTGTTGAGTGTGGACAACACGCCGATCCTGGGGCCGATCTACTTTGGGATGAAGGTTGTGGCATTGCTCATCGTGCAGGTGTGGGTGCGCGCGACGCTGCCCCGCTTCCGCTACGACAAGCTGATGCAGTTCGGCTGGAAGGTGCTGCTGCCGTTGTCGCTGGCGTGGGTGATGGTGACCGCGCTGGTGGTGCTGTTGAGAGGGTAGGTTAGGAATTGGTAGATTGGTAAATTAGTTGATTAGTAGATTGGTACATTGGTAGACCAGGCGTATGTCTTTGGCGGCCTAAGTTACTAATTTACCAGGTAACTAATTTACTAAGCACCCAATTTACTGAGCTACTGGAGTTGACCTATGTTAATAGAAATCGTTAAGGGACTCAGCATTACTTTCCGGGAGCTGTTCAAGAAGCCGGTTACGATTCAGTATCCTGAAGCCAGACGACCGGTTCGACAGCGGTTCCGCGGCCGGCACGAACTGCGCCGCTATGCCGACGGATTGGAACGCTGCATCGGGTGTGCGTTGTGCGCGGCGGCCTGCCCCGCCGACGCGATCTACGTCGAGGCGGGCGAGAACACCGATACTGAGCGCTATTCGCCTGGCGAACGCTTTGCCAGGACGTACGAGATCAACATGTTGCGCTGCATCTTCTGCGGCTACTGCGAAGACGCCTGCCCCACGGACGCGATCGTGCTGACGGACGTGTACGAACTGTCGGCGGGCAGCCGGCGCGATTTGATCTACACCAAGGACATGTTGATTCTGCCCGCGCCAGCCGGCAAGCCCGGCACGCCGCAGAAGGTTGAAGAAGGCAAGTACAACCGGCCGATTCTGCCGGATGGTCTGGTCAGCGAACCATAAAGCATAACGAGTAATCAGTAACGAGTAATGAATTGTCTGATTATGCATTACTCGTTACTCGTTAGAGCGAGGTGTAACTTGGCGGTTGAAATCATCATCTTTGGAAGTCTGTCGCTCATCGCCGTGGCGGCCGCGGTGCTGATGATCCTGACGCGCAATGCGGTGCACAGCGCGCTGTTTCTGGTTATCGTCATGTCGGCGCTGGCGGTGTTCTTTCTGGGGTTGAGCGGCCCGTTCATCGCGATGGTGCAGGTGGCGGTGTACGCCGGCGCGATCATGGTGCTATTCCTGTTCGTGATCATGCTGTTGAATCAAGTCCCGGTGCAGATCACCGATTTGCCCGCCGATCAAATCGTGCAGGGCAGCGCCGAAGCAGTCGGCGCGCAGTTGTACAGTACCTATCTGTTCCCGTTTGAGGCAGTGTCCGTGATTTTGCTGGTCGCCATCGTCGGCGCAGTGGTGCTGGCCCGCGATGAGAGGAAGAAGAAGACGGCATGAGCAATGAAGGTTTTGCGACCCTTTTTCCGGTATTGATTGGCCTGAGCGGCGTGCTGTTCACGTTGGGTGTGATCGGCGTGCTGGTGCGCCGCAACGCCATCATCATCTTCATGTCGGTGGAGTTGATGTTGAACGCCGCCAATCTGGCGTTTGTCACGTTCGCCCGATCGTTCAATCACCTCGACGGGCAGATTTTTGTGTTTTTCGTCATGGTCGTGGCCGCGGCGGAAGTGGCGGTAGGACTGGCGTTGATCGTGACGATCTTCCGCAGCAAGCAGAGCATCAACGTGGACGATTTGCATTCGATGAAGGGTTAA
>JAUQXD010001050.1 GCA_030834835.1 Thermoflexales bacterium
GTTGTGCCGCCGCTGCATATGCTGAATCTCGCGCCGTCGAACATTCGCCCGTTGTTGATCGTGACGACGACGGGCACGATCAACTTGCCGCCGCTGGCGATGACGATCCCCAGCGTCACCGGCACGGTCTACGCGCCCGGCGGCATCACGCCGACGAACGCAATGGTGAAGGTCTTTGCCGGGCCGCTGCTCGTTGAAGATCGACCCACCTTCAACGGCGATTTCGTGATCGGCGGCCTGCCGACATCTACTTACACGCTGCGGGCTGAACCACTGCCCGATGATCCACTCTGGCCCTCGCGGCCGATGACGGTCTCGATCGTGCCGAGTACGCCGAAGTATGTGACGTTGACACTGCAACCCGCGCAAATATCGGGCGTGGTGAAAGACGGCCCGAATCCCGTCGAAGGCGCGCGCGTTCACGCGATCACGTTGAGCGGCGAACGCCGATCGGATGTCACCGGGCCACTCGGTCGGTTTGCGATCGGTGACTTGCCCCTCGGCATTCAGGTCGTCTTGAAAGTCGATCCGCCGATCGATCGCGGCGGCTTGCTGCCGCCTGCGCCCATGACGGTGACGACGCCGATCAACAATGTCACGTTGTTTTTCGGTACGCCCAACAAAGTGGTCGTCGGTTCGGTCAAGACCAACACCGGCATCTCGGTCACGCACGCGCTGATCGAAGCGCACCGCATGGATGCGCTGGGGCGCGATCGGGCGGAGACGGACGCGAGCGGCCTGTATCTGCTGCGTTTGACGCCCGGCGTGTGGTCGATCGACGTTAAGCCGATCAGCACGACCGTGCCGCACAACTGGATCGATCCGAATCCGCCGCGACTGGTGCAGTTCGACGACACCGCGCGGCCTGAGCTGAAGACGATCAACTTCAAAGTCACCACGGCGGATGCGACCGTGATCGGTGCGGTGGAATTGCCCGATCACTCCACGCCGCCCTTCACGGTCACCGTCGCGCTGCACAACGACGAAGGTATGGGCCGCGCGCAAGACATCGATGTGAACGGCCAGTTTGCGTTCGATGTGCCGCACGGCGTGTACAACCTTGAAGTGCGCGTCCACGATCCGCGCTTTGCTGCGCCGCCGCTGCGCCCCGTGCATGCGCGCCCGTTGACCACGACGATCGTGCCGACGATCACGTTGATTCCGCGCAATGCCTTTATTACGGGCACTTTGACGAACGGTGCGAACGTCCCCGTGATTGCGTGGAGTCCCGACACACACGCGACCTTTGGCACGCGCGCGAACGATGAGGGCGTGTACGCGATCGGCGTGTACAGCGGGACGTGGTTGGTGCGGCCCGCCCCCCTGCCCGATCAGCCGTACATCTTCAACGGTGAGCCGGCCACGGTCACGCTCGCTTTCAATCAGATCGTGCCCGACATCGACTTCACGTTGATCGTTGCGGACGCGACGATTCATGGTGTGTTGGTCGATGGCGACAACACACCCGTCACGGCGCGCGGCTGGGCCTCGGCGGTGAATGAGGATCGATCGGTTCGCAACGGAGCGCCGATCGATGCGGGTGAGTTCGATATTCTTGTGCCCGCCGGAACGTACACCGTCTCGATCGATCTGCCCGATGGTCAACGCTTCATGTGGGATGGTGATCGGCAACTCGCCACCGTTGCATCTGGCAACACGACAACTGCCACGTTCACGCTGATCGAGAAGACGGCGATGTTCAAGGGCGGCGCATGGGACAAGCGCGCCGACAAGAGCGTCGATGTCGATGGTCGTGTCTGGGCGTCCGATGACGGTTTGCACACTGCTACCGATCTGAAAGCGGGCGGCACCTTTACGCTGCCCGTGCCCGCCGGTCTGTGGCGCTTGAACTATGCCATCGATCCGGAAGCCGACTTCTTGAAGGCTGCCGGGCCGCGCTCGTATGGTATGCAAGACGGCCAGACGCAGATCGTGCCGCTGCCGGTGTTGAAGAAAGATGCGCTACTCACCGGCACGGTGGTGCTGACCGATGGCGTGACGCCCGCGCGCGGCGCGATGGTGATCGCGGAAGGCATCTCGCCGGAAGTCAACGGCCTGACGTTACGCGCGCCCGTGCGCGATGACGGTCACTTCGTGATGCAGCTGCACTTTGGCTTGTACAACGTCCGATCGGTGCGCGTGCCCGATCGCGGCTTGATCAATCCCAGCGTGAAGGGCGTGTTCGTGCCGCGTAATGGATCGGCCAGTGTGAGGCTGCAATATCGCGCACCGAATGCGCTGATCACAGGCACAGTGACATTGGCGAGTGGCAATCCAATTACCGGCCCGGTTACGCTGCACGCCTTCAGCGGCGACGATGGCTACAACACCACGATCGCGCCGTTGAACGGCGCCTACACGCTGTCCGTGATCGCGGGGCGGCCATGGAAAGTGGTGGCAACGTTCGAGACACCCAATCACTACTGGGTCACGCGGACGCTCGTCGCCGTGCCGACGCCGGGAGCGTATCATCAAGACCTCGTGCTGGCCGGGCCGAAGTTGAAGCCCGCGCCGGTGACGGTGCTGATCAATCCCGACGAAGATCGCCGCATCGAACTCAGCGACGGCACGCGCATCTTCGTGCCCGCCGGCGCGATCCCGTCGGATGGACGCATCATCCTGCACATCACGCCGCTGGCGAATGCGCCGCATCATCGCAACGGCGATGTGCTGGGGCTGAGCTACGCCTTCGAAGCGTACACCGAAGACGGCACGCCCATCACGGACAGCTTCAACGAGGACGTGATCATCACCTTCGGGTACGATCCGTTGGAGTTGATCGCGCGCGGCATCAACCTCAACCGCGTGAAGCCGGCGTACTTCTCGACAACGACGAACAGCTGGACCGCGCCGGACAGCTATGTGGTGGATGAAGATCGACACACGATCACGCTGCAAATCAATCACTTCACGCAGTATGCGCTGATCAGCGAGGAGAACGCGGGGTATCAGGTGATGTTGCCGGCGGTGGTGAGGTGAAGCGGGAAACAAGTAGATAGGTAGACAAGGAAAGACCTGTCAGGTTTTTGGAAACCTGACAGGTCTTTGTTGTAATTGTGCGCCGTTCGGTCTTGATCCTGCTACGTATCGTGTTGGGCCACGCGAATCTTGTTCAGGTGCTAGTTTTCTTTGTCTTAACCACTTCGCGCAAGCGCATCCTAAGTTGCATATCGAATTCAGGAGACTTAGAGCGATTTCCGATTTGATTTACACAAAGAATCGATTAAACTGGATTGCATGAAAGCCTATTCCCAAGATTTACGTGAACGTGTGATTGCAGCCGTTGACGCGGGCCAACAATCACACCGAGAGATTGCGGCGACCT
>JAUQXD010001051.1 GCA_030834835.1 Thermoflexales bacterium
GGTCGATCACCTCAATGCGCGCACGTCGGCTCAAGCGCGATTCATCTCCTGGGACAAGCCGTATCGCGTCGATGACACTATCGATGTGGTGGTCAATACCACCTCGATCGGCCTGTATCCCGATGTCGATGCGACGCCCGACGTTGATCTGTCCGCGGCCCGATCGGATGTGCTGGTCTGCGACGTGATCCCCAATCCGCCGGACACGCGCCTGATGCAGGCCGCTCGCGCCCGCGGCTTCAAGACGCTGAACGGTTTATCGATGTTGGTGTATCAGGGCACGCTGGGTTTCGAAATGTGGACGGGTCAGCCCGCACCCGAAGCAGTGATGAAGGCCGCGCTGGAAAAGGCGTTTGCCGTCTGATGGACGACCAACAGCGGATCGATCTTCAAAGCAGTTACGATCGTGTGGCCGCTGAGTATGCGCGCCGCATCTTCGATGAACTGGCCGACAAGCCGTTCGATCGAGAACTGCTCGATCGGTTTGCGGCCCGGCTCAAAGATGCGGGTATCGTCTGCGACATGGGCTGCGGGCCGGGACAGATCGCGCGGTATCTGCATGAACGCGGCATGACGGCGCTGGGCGTCGATCTGTCGCCCGGTATGATCGAGCACGCGCGGCGGCTCAATCCTGGGCTGGATTTTCAGACAGGCGATATGCTGGCGTTGAACGTGGCAGATGAAGCGTGGGCGGGCATCGCGGCGTTTTATTCCATCATTCACATCCCGCGTGACGAGGTGTTGACCGCATTGCGCGAATTGCGACGTGTGCTGTGCGGCGGCGGTCTGTTGCTGCTGGCTTTTCACCTGGGCGATGAAACGCTGCACGTTGATGAGTGGTGGGGGCACACTGTCTCGGCTAACTTTGAATTCTTTCGCCTTGACGAAATGGAACACTATCTTCGAGCGGCCGGCTTCGAGATCGAGTCGTCAATCGAGCGTGCGCCGTATCTTGACGTTGAACATCAGAGCCGCCGGGGCTATATCCTGGCGCGCAAGCCAATCAATTCTAAGGTGGACAATACGGGTTTATCATGAACAAACGTTATCAAGCCGTAATCTTTGATCTGGGCGGCGTGCTGGTCAATTGGGATCCGCGTCATCTGTATGGCCGTTTCTTCAACGACGATGTAGCGGCGATGGAGCAATTTCTGACCGAGATCAATTTCCACGCCTGGAATCTTGAACAAGATCGAGGCCGCTCGTTTGCCGACGGCGTGGCCGAGTTGAGCGCGCAACTCCCGCAGTACGCCGATCTGATTCGCGCTTACGATCAGCACTGGGAAGACTCGATCACAGGACAGATCGACGGCACGGTCGATCTGCTGCAATCGCTGAGGGCCGCGGGCTATACAGTGGGCTTGCTCAGCAACATTTCAACCGAAAAATATGATGTGCTGCGCCGCAAATATCGCTTCTTTGAATATTTTGACAGCCAGCTGATTTCGGCTGACGTGAAATTGCTCAAGCCCGATCCGCGCATCTATGCGCTGATGTTGGAGCAGATCGATCGCGCGGCGGACGAGTGCATCTTCGTCGACGATTCGGCCGTGAACGTCGCCGGGGCCGATCGGGTTGGCATGACGGCGATTCAATTTCAATCGCCGCACCAGTTGAAGATCGAACTTCAACAACGTGGTGTGTTGAGCTAACGCCACTGGTGTTTAGATAAATCAGCAGAGGCGGCTCCCACGCCGCCGG
>JAUQXD010001052.1 GCA_030834835.1 Thermoflexales bacterium
CAACCTCGATCCGACGACGCAGACCGTGCTCGATCGATTGGCGGAGATGGCCGTGAAGGACAAGGATTCGGCCACGTGGTCGAGCGGCATCGCGACCTTCATGGGTGGCAAAGGCCAGTCGGGCAGCATCGAAACGACGGCCATGGCGGCGCTTGCTTTCTTGCGCGCGAACAATCATCCGCAGCTGGCGAATGCGGCCTTGACGACGTTGATCCAACAGAAGGATGGTTCCGGGACGTGGTACACGACGCAGGCTACCGTGCTGGCGCTCAAGGCGCTGATTCAGAGTGTGCGCGCTGGCAGCGAGAAGGTGAATGCCACCGTGACGGTAAGAGTCGATGGCGGACACGCGCGCAGCGTGCAGGTCACGCCTGACAATCTCGATGTGACGCAGCTGCTGGCCTTCAACGATCTGCCGTCGGGCGCGGAACATACGATCGAGATTGGCGCGGTCGGCGACGGCAACTTGATGTATCAGATTGCGGGCAGTTACTATCTGCCGTGGAGCGCCGTGCCGCAATCGAGTGACAGCACGCCGCCGGTCACGATCGATGTGGCATATGATCGGACAAACATCAGCGTCAACGACACCGTCGCCGTCAGTGTGACCGTCAGCCTGAATCAAGCAGGCGCACATGCGGATTCGGCGCTGATCGATCTGGGAGTGCCACCGGGCTTTGTCGTTCAGGCCGAAGACCTCGATGCGTTGGTCGCGCATGATAAGGATGTGCCCAAAGATTTCACCGGGCCGACGCTGCAGCGTTACGAATTGACCGGGCGGCAGGTGCTGGTGTATCTCAACAACCTGAGCAACGGGCGACCCTATCACTTCAGTTATCGGCTCACCGCAAAGTTCCCGCTCGTCGCGCAGACGCCGGCCAGCACCGCATACGACTACTACAACCCCGACGTCGTCGGCGAGGCTGTGCCGCAGATGCTGACGGTCACGCCGTAGCCCCAACGTCCCATCAAAGGGCCGCATGTCTCTTGGAAGACATGCGGCTCTACTCGTATCAGGGTTGTGATTTGCCGGCCTGGGTGGTCATGGTTATACTCACGCTTGCTGCGGCCCACAGTAATCATCCGGTGGGTGTGGCCGCAGCAGCCTGCCCATGCCCGACCCAATCCGCACCACCTTGCGCCGCTGGCTTCACGTTGTCGGTCAGCCGCGCCTGTTCACCCTCATCGTGCTACTGATGTGTGGCGCGGGCTTTGCGCTACGCCTCTATCAACTGGATGCCAAGCCCTTCTGGTTCGACGAGGGA
>JAUQXD010001053.1 GCA_030834835.1 Thermoflexales bacterium
TCTGCTTGCGCGTAAAGGTCGCGCAGCCCGGCGCGCAGATGCTTTTGATCACGCCACCCGCGGTCAGCGTGTCGGCAAACACTTTGAACTCCGCACCCTTGACGGCTTCGCTCCGATCGATCAGTTCCACGCCGAAGCGCAGGTCGGGCTTGTCGATGCCGAAACGATCCATCACTTCTTTGTGCGAGAGTTTGGGAAACGGTGTCAGGATGCGTTTGTGTGGCGTGACGGCCGGCACCATCGCCGTGAATAGGCCTTCCACCAGATCCAGCACGTCGTCACGTTCGACGAACGACATCTCAAGGTCGAGCTGGGTAAATTCGGGCTGGCGGTCGCCACGCAGGTCTTCGTCGCGGAAACAGCGCGCGATCTGGAAGTAGCGCTCATAGCCGGCCACCATCAGCAGTTGCTTCAACTGCTGCGGGCTTTGGGGCAGAGCGTAGAACTTGCCCGGCTGCACGCGGCACGGCACTACATAGTCGCGCGCGCCTTCCGGCGTGGACTTGATCAGCATCGGTGTTTCGATCTCGATGAAGCCCTGCGCGTCCATGTAATCGCGAATGAACTTGATGACTTTGTGACGCAAAATCAAGTTCTTCTGCAAACGCTGCCGCCTCAGGTCAAGGTAACGATACTTGAGACGCAGCGTCTCCGTCGTCTTGGTACCGTCGTCGTCGAGCGGGATCGGCGGCGCTTTGGAGGCGTTTAGAATCTCGATCGCTTCGGCGATCACTTCGATCTCGCCGCTGGGCAGGTTGGGGTTCGCCAGCCCGTCCGGTCGGGCGCGCACCGTGCCGGTGATTTGCAGCACGTATTCGGCGCGCGATTTATCGGCCGCGTCATAGGCCGCCTGATTGCCGGGATCGATCGTGATCTGCGCCAGACCTGATCGGTCGCGCAGGTCGATGAAGATCAATCCGCCGTGATCGCGCCGCTTGTGCATCCAGCCGGCCAGTTTGACCGACTGGCCGACGTGTGAAAGTCGAAGTTCGCCGCAGTTGTGTGTCTTGTACATGATCGCCGCTCCGCAAAATGGTTTTGACTATTGCCGTGATTACATTCTCTGTTATAATCTGTTACATGTCACACAAGATTTCAACCCTTGTTGAGTTGAAAAAAAACCGCCCTCGATTAGAAGGGCGGCTCTCGATTCGTCTGGTGTGTGGTAGTTGTTACGCGCGCGACGAAAGCGATTGACGCCCCTGGGCATCATCGTTATTATTATCGTTCGCGTTATCAACAACCAGAACTTTGCGTAACATGGCGCGATTATAATCGTGATAGAACTGAAAGTCAATCGGCTGAAATGAAGAATGTTCGCAGTTGACGGTTGGGCAAATTCGTCCGCGGGCTGATTCGGTTCCGTGAACGCAGCGCTGTCAACAGCGCGGCGAAATTCAAATCAGGTGACGGTGAACACTATGAAACGAACTCTGTTGTTGATGATGCTGGCGGCGATTATCGCCACGGGCTGCGCCGGTGCGACGACGACCACGCCGGAACCGCTGCCGGCGAATTCCTTGCCTGCTGACGTGAAACTCAACGGCACGGCGTTAGGCAACGGCCTGCGCGTGGGCGACTATGCCATCTGGCTAACCAGTGCCGATGCGCCTGAGCGCGGCACGGCACAGTTGGAGGCGGTGGTGTTGGACAAGGACAATCGCCCCGTGACTGATGCGACGGTTTCCTTCGACATCGACATGACCAACATGAGCCACGGCAAGAACGTGATCAAGACCACGGCGGCCGGCGACGGTCATTACGCCGGCGAAGTGCATTTCATGATGGGCGGCCCGTGGCGCGTGATCGTGGTGATCGAGCGGCCCAATCAAGCGCCGGTGAACGCGCGCTTCAACTTCAACGTGAAATAGGGGCGATCATGGACTTAAGCATTGCGATCATTCTAAGCGTCATCATCACCGCGCTGAGCGCGGGCGTGGGCGTGTATCTGCTGCGCTACAAAGCGGACATGACCGAGATGAACGGCACCATGGTCGGCATGACGCTGGGCATGATGACGGGCATTGTGGTGGGTACGTTCATCGGCGCGGCCACCGATATGTTCTGGAGCACCCTCGTCGGCGTGCTGCTGGGGTTGGCGCTTGGCTCCGGCTTCGGCTCGATGGGCAAACTCATGGGCGTGCTGGACGGCGGCATGGGCGGCGTGATGGGCGGCATGATGGGCGCGATGCTGGGCGTGATGGTGCGCATCGGCGATGCGCAGGTGTGGATCACGGCGACCCTGATGACGGCGGTCTGGGTCTTCTTCCATGTCGGCCTGATTGTGCTGATCAGGCGATCGAGCCAGCGCCAGTACGCGATCGATCCGGTGTGCGAGATGAAGGTCGATACGGCCACGGCGAAGTGGGTCAGCCAGTACAAAGGCCACACCATTCACTTCTGCGCGCCCGGCTGCAAGCGGCTGTTCGACAAGACCCCGGACAGCTATCCCATTACACCGATGGATGCATGATTGAGACAGAGAGATGGAGGGACAGAGAGACTCTCTATCTCTCCATCTCTCCATCTCTCTGTCTCTCCGTCCCTCTATCTCAAATCACCCCGCAAATAACACACTCCAGATCCAATCCACCGCTAAATGCACCAGCGCCGCCGGTATGATTTTGCCGGTGCGCAAATAAGTGCGCCCGTAGAAGACCCCCGCAATCGACGCCAGAATGAAGTAGTAACCCACGTTCGGCGGATTATCCAGCTGCGCCGCGCCAAAGATGATTGACGACAGCAGCAGCGTGAGGCGCGGCGTCCACCTGAGTACTCGTTCCAGATAACGATGGATCGCGCCGCGAAACAAAATCTCTTCC